>JBAYZR010000011.1:0-21665 GCA_041672425.1 Pedobacter sp.
GTATGGATACTGCAATGAAGAATTCCGGCAACACCAAGGGGATCACCACGCAAGTCGCCAGTAGATCAGTATGGTTGCCCTGTATTTCGAGCAGATATGGAGCTCGTTTTGAACTGCGCTGGCCGGGGTTGCGGTAAATATCGAATTGCGCCATCAGAGCAGACCTGACTCCTCGGATAGCATTCCGTCTGTTTCTATCATCCGATTATAAGAATCAAATGATTCCCGGTTTTCTTCCCGCCACTGAACCAGCTCATTTTGCTTGAGGAATTCTATCATGGATTTCTCCAGCAAAGCGGAGAGATTGACTTTTTTGCTGCGCGACAAGCGAAGCAGATCGCTGTTGGCGGTCAGATTGACTGATTGTCGCGGGGCTTTGGTATCATAATGGAGTTGCATGGAGCCTCCTTTTTCCTGTTCTTTTCTGCGCAACACAACACGCATATGGATAATTTCCTATGATTGTTGTTTGAAATCCTACCAGATCACTTCCCAAAAACTGGAAATAAAACCTGGAATTATGCAACTGTCGGAGTAGTACTAAGGAGCTGTAAATAAATGACTTGGTTATATTGCACTCAGATTCGGGTCAGATTTGGCTGAACTGATTGAGGCAAACCACAGACGTAGCAGAGCTACGTTGAGGATTTGGTGATTGAAGTTCGGTCAAAGATGGCCTGAAGATGAGATGCAAGATGGCCATGTTATTTTTTTACAGCTCCTAAGTGATATGTTTACGCCTGAACCAGTACATTCCGACAATCCCGGCGGTGAGTACAACGCATAGCAAAGCCGCAGAGTCGCCGATCTTCAGGTAAAGCGAGTCTCCAGTGCCGGGCCTGACCTCACCGGTGCGGAAGCCTTCCACAAACAGACCGGTCATGTTGCGGATGTGGCCATTCTGATCAATGATGGTGGTTATACCGGTATTAGCCGCGCGTATCATGGGTGTTCTGGTCTCTACCGCGCGGAAGGTAACGATGGACAAGTGCTGATAGGGCGCCGATGACCTGCCGAACCATGCGTCGTTAGTGATGTTAATCAGGATGCGAGCCCCGGCTAGTACATACTCTCGGGCCAGTTCCGGAAAGACTGCCTCGGCGCAGATCAATACACCGACCTGCGTCTGACCGATCGGCAAGGGAATGGCTCGCTCGCCTGGAGAAAAGTCGCCGATGCCTGCCACCATCTTACCGATGAAAGGGAAATATCGACCGAGCGGCACATACTCCCCGAAAGGAACCAGGTGGATCTTGTCACTCCTGCCAATGGTCTCTCCATTAGGTGAGATGGCAAAGGCACTATTCAGGAAGGTCGGTTTACCGTTACGCAGTTCGTGTGCCGGGCTGCCGACAATAAGTGTGGTGGAGAATTCCCGCGCCAGTGCTTTGATCCGAGCCGCGTGGATCTGCTCATCCTGCATGAAGAACGGGACAGCGCTTTCAGGCCAGACAACCAGATCAACACCTTCTTTGGCTGCCTCACGGGTTAGCCGGTCATAGATGGCAATGGTTTTGTCCTGGAATGACGGGCTCCACTTCACATCCTGATCGATGTTGCCCTGAATCAGGGCTACTCTGAGCGGCTTGGTATCCACCGCGCCCTGCCCGGTCAAGCGGCTGAATCCGTAACAGATAGTCCCGATCAGCATGATTACAAGTACCACCGCGCTCTTCACCGGGTAAGGGACTCCAGCGCCGGAAAGCGCCCGCAGGACGCGGTAAAGAACCACATTGGCCAGTACGATCAACAGGGTGATGCCGAAGACACCGGTGATGTCCGCGATCTGAATCAGCGGTAGGGTGCGGTATTGAGAATGTCCCAGCATGGCCCAGGGGGAACCGGTTAGCAGAAAAGAACGGAGGAAATCGCCGGCGACCCAGGCAACCGGTAGACTGAAAGCCGATTTAATTCCCACATGCTCCCCGGCACGGGCCACCAGGATGGAGAGCCCGTAAAACAGCCCCAGCCAAGCCACAAGTATGATGTAGAGCAGAATGCTGACAGCCAAGGGGAGGCGCCCATAGTGGGTGATGACGATGTTGATCCAGTACAGAATGATGGCGTAGGCGCTGAGGCCACAGGTAAAGCCAAGGCGAAACGCTGTACGGAGAGATGTCCCTTCAAGTGCGATGAGCAGAGGAATCAGGGCAATCCAGGCCAGAAAAGAAAGGCCGGTCGATGGGAAGGAAAGGGCTATCAGTAGTCCGGAGGTGATTGCCAAAAGTCCTGGACGGTCAAAAAGTTTTGCAAAATGTGCAAGTAAGGGCCGCTTTATCACTCGCTACCCTGCTTTTCGCCGCTTGCAACGCCCAATCGTGTTATGCATACCTTAATGATCTTACGTTCATCGGCATTGATAATCGCCAGATGCAACCCGGCATCTTCAACGGCATCTCCAATGGCGGGGATCTTGCCGGTCAGATGGAAGATCAGGCCGCCGATGGAGTCGAAGTTGTCCCGTTCAATCTTCACACCGAAATGCTCTTCCAGATCATCTACCGGCATGCGTGCATCAGCAGTGATGGAGCCATCGGCGTTGACCTCGAAAAGCGCTTCCTCCCGGTCGTACTCATCCTGAATATCACCAACAATCTGTTCCAAAAGGTCTTCGATGGTTATCAATCCCGACGTTCCGCCGTACTCGTCAATGACGATGGCCAAGTGGACATGTTTACGCTTGAATTCTTGCAGGAGTTGCTCCAGGTTTTTGGTTTCAGGGATAAAGTAAGGGGGGCGAACGATGGATCGCAGTTGCAATTGTTCCTGATTGTTTCCCCAGTGCTTTAGCAGATCCTTTGCGTAGAGCAGTCCGATGATATTGTCTATGGTTTTCTCATAAACCGGGATGCGGGAATGTCCGCAGGTGATAATGGTCTCCAACAACTCCCTGACTGAGGCCGTGGCGGAAATGCAGGCCATGTCCGTACGTGGAACCATGATCTCGCGGACAACGGTGGTGCGCAGTGAGAAGATGGAGCGGATCATCTCGCTCTCCTCTTCGTTTACCAGGCCCTCTTCTTCGCTGGCCTCAATGAACTCGTGGATTTCTTCAGAGGTGATTTTTTTGCGTCCGGTCATGAACCGACTGACCAAGTCAAGAAACCCTGGTTTTTTGTTGTTGCCTTCTTCCAACTTAAGTATCCTCCACTAAAAATTTAAAGTCTTGAATGCTGTCAGCACGAGTGTGGTTATGCCTGCTCCGATAAACGAGCCGAACACAACCTCGCGCATAGTGTGAATACGCATCAGTAGACGCGAATGGCTGACCATAACCGCCAGGGCGATGGAGAGTCCTGAGATTAACGGATCGTGGGTGTTGAGTGAAACCGCCGTGGCGATGGAAAAGGCGACCGCCGCATGACCGCTGGGCACACCCCCGTGGAGCGGTGTGCCCTTGCCGGTCAGGCTCTTGATTATGATTACTGTAATAAGGACGATCAGGATGGATACTATTGTACCCAGATCGGATGGTGTACCAAACATGGCGAGTACCTTTCCGTAGAGTGGGAGTACATATCTGGCCAAAATCAGGTAGCCCATGATGGCGGCTCCCATAGCCGCCACCAGCACGGCGCCGGCAGCCGTATCCTTGGCAAGCTTGGCCAAGGGGTGATAGCCGGGCGACACCAGGTCAACCACTGCCTCCACTGTAGTGTTCATCAGTTCAGCGAACAGTACGAACAGAATCGAGAGGGCCAGCAGGGCAAATTCGATGGGGGTGATCCGTAGAAAAAGTGTCATCAGAAGAACAACAAGCGCCGATATGAAGTGGTTGCGCATGTGTTTCTCGTTGCGCGCCGCGAGGATTATCCCCTCAATGGCGCAGTTGACTGAATCTATGAACCGGTCGGGTTTAACAACCCTTCCTTCTTCAGAATCCTGAATAGCTCTCGCTCCTTTTGCTCCATTTTCCTGGCTTCATCTTCTCCGCTACGCTCGTGGTCGTATCCACACAGGTGAAGTATGCCGTGTAACAACAAAAAACACAAACGCTCGAAGCTGTCGATGTTTCCCGCCTCAGCCTCGCGCGCCGCGGTATCGGCAGAGATAACCACATCTCCTAACACATGGGGAGTAATGCCAACACAGTCACCTTCCTGGAGTGAGAAGGAGATGACGTTGGTGGGGCGATCCTTTGCCAGGTAGTCGCGGTTGATGCGGCGAATCGTCCTGTCTCCGACGATGGAAACGGATAATTCCGTCTCCTCAGGACATCCCAAGACGTTTAAGATCCTCACCGCCACCTTTTTTAGCTGGGTGGTCCCGGTCCGGTGTCTTCTCTGGCGGTTGTTCAGCAGTATCTGCATTCTTATGGCCTCCAATTGGCAACTTTGGCTGCACACCAGAAACGGAATTAAGGCCGATTGGCGCCGTTTTTTTTACCCCGTTACTACCTTTGTGTACCGGCTCTGGATAATCTATACGGTGGTGAAAGATTCCATTAAGGATGCGGTTGAAGCTTTTGGCAATCTCGTGGAGGTTTTTGAGTGTCAGTTCGCATTCGTCCAATTGCCCGTCAATGAAGACGTTGTTAATAAGCTTCTGGACCATTCCCTGGATTCGGTCGGGTGTGGGGTTGACCAAGGTTCGGGAAGCGGCTTCAACGCAGTCGGCCAGCATGACTATACCTGCCTCACGGGTCTGTGGTTTGGGACCGGGATAACGGAAATCCTTCTCCTCTACGGTTTGGCCATTAGCCTCGGCCTGGGTTTTGGCCCGATCATAGAAGAATTTGATCAATCCGGTGCCGTGGTGCTGGCGGATGATATCGATGATCTGCTGTCCCAAGTGTTTGTCACGAGCCATTTCGACACCCTCCTTGATATGGGAAATCAGGATCAGGGCGCTCATGCTGGGGGTAAGCTTGTCGTGACGATTTTCTTCGCAGGCCAGGTTTTCTATGAAATAAAGTGGTTTGGATGTTTTACCAATATCGTGATAATAGGCAGCTACTCTTGCCGGCAGCGGATTGATGTCGATGGATTCAGCCGCTGCCTCCACCAGATTGCCTACTACCACGCTGTGATGGTAGGTACCAGGTGCGCGCACCATCAGGTCACGCAGTAGCGGGGAATTGAGATTGGCCATCTCCAGCAGTTTGATATCGGTGGTATAGTGGAAAAGCCCTTCTATGACCGGGATGGAGCCGGATACAAAACCGCCGCTCAGCACGCCGCCAACCAAGGCAAAAAATGCAATATAGACGGTCTGCATGCTGATGAGATTATTGTTTAAGGTCTGGAAAGCCAGGGCCATGGCAAGATTGACCACCGATATCTTGAGCCCGGCGGCGTAGATGGTGCCACGATCCGTGCATTGCCGCATGCCATGAGCGCCGACGATACTTCCCAGCAGGGCGTAGACCACCACGAACATGCTGTTGTCAAACATGATCCCCAGGAGCGGAGCCAGAATTGCGCAGTAAACCAGGGCAACTTCGGAATTGATGAAGACGCGTACAATCATGGCGCCGGTGGCAAAGGGGAACAGATAAAAATAATTGTTGGGATCGATATTGGGGAAGACAGGGCCGATGTTGTGCGATATCAGCAGTGACATCTTGAACACGAGGAAGCTTCCAGTGATCAGCAGCGAGATAATCAGGATGTCCTTGTTGCTGGGATTAAACTTGCGAATGTTCTTTATAGCGAAACGATAGGTAAAGTAAAATAGTACCAGTATCAGGCCGAGGAGACCGGTCGCGCTGTATAATCGGTTGTCGGTACGGTTTTCCTGGAAGATGGTGCGCAGTTTCTGTGACTGTTCCGGGCTGATCCGCTCGCCCACCCGGACGATCATTTCACCTTTTTGCACCTTGAAGAGCACTGGTCGAATTGCTTCCATGGCTGTTTTGGCGCGAGCCTCCGAAGCTTCGCGGTTGAAGAATAGGTTGGGCATCAGAATACGGGCGATGACCGCAGTAAAATGGATTGTATCGACCGGTTCACCCAAGCCTGTTAATTTCCAACCATTGACAATCTTGCGGGCTTCCTGGATTTCGGTGTAGCTCATGGAAGCATCGGCGCTTCCTATCAGGTGGTTATTGTTATTGAGGATCTCAATCCCGCGTCGGGCATCGGCTTGCAGTACCTTGCCATCCAGAACAATTTTGCGCTGATACAGTTCGTTCAGCATTCTTTCCGCATCTGCAAGAAACATCTTCTCCGACTTGATTCGGGTGAATGCGAGAATCTCTGCCTCACTCAGTTCCGTGTCGATTATCGGAGTAAGTGATTTGCGCCACTCTTCATCACTGATTTTAGCATGTTGCGAAGATCCGGTGCGGATTGTGGTGAGGGTCAGTTTAAGCTTGTCGACGATATAGGATGGCACACGATCACTCAGGTTGTAGATGACCGGAGCATTGCTGGCAGCTTCTTTTTTACGCTGCTCGGTCAGGGCGTGCTCTTCAACCAGATAATCCTGATTGGCGCGGATGTCCGTAGTGGCGATATCGCCTGTTTTGAAATTAAATGAGTAGAAATGTTGACTGGGCAGTACAAAGAACGTCAGCAGAAGGGCGGTTGTAACAAGCAGGATGAACCTGTTGCGACGTGCCGTCAGGGGATTGGAAAACCTTCTCACAACAGAGTCGAAAAGGCTTGAGACCAGTTTGCTCAAATAGGTGAGCGTATTCTGATCCTTATAGTTACCTGGTTGATCCAGCATAAAATATCAGTGGCGAAACAAAATCGAATTAGTTACGCGGGCGACGCGTAAGTGGTTGAAATAAATTTAAATATAACGTGGTTCATTGGGGGTGTCAATAAAACTGTTTTCACTCTTTTCACCACAATAACAAGAACAGTTGCTTCACAGGCTTTTCACTATTTGAGTGGACTTGTGCAATCTGTGCGCAAGAACGTGGAACGGAGGACAGAAGTGCTTCCGGATTCGGATTATCAGTACCTGCAACATTTCGTAACCCACTCTCTGAGTAACTTCAAGATAATGTTAGGTGACAATCTTATCTCGCCCATGCGTTGAATGATCAGCTGAACTTGAGAGTATCCGTCTGGGACTTCTGCGCGAGCATCGGGGCAGAGCTTGCCCGGTTGCAGCGTTGCAACCAGGAACATCTATTGGTGGCAATCCGCAAGCAGAAGCTGACCTGGCGGGAAACCAGAGAAGTGATGCCCGCGCTGATAAGCAAGCCAGAGCGGGAGTATGAGGAGATTCTGCGTGATATCCGCGCCACGATTCTCAGGCCTATCGTCGGATTCCCGATATGCACCATGCAGGCTGAAGCAGGCGCTTGGAAAAAAGACCGTAACAATAGCGCAAGAAAAATTACCTGGCAGTTTACTACTGCGGACGTCAGGATCAAACTGAAGAGGCTTTATCCGAACTTAGGGAGCCGCAAAAAACAAATATACCGTTTTACATCCCGGATTCAGGCCGACTTTGCCGCCCCTTCAATCGCAAAATCCTCAACGTAGCCCTGCTACGCCTGCGGTTTTGCTCAATCAGGAACGACAAATTCGACCTGAATCCGTGCGTAAAACTTGGTATATCAGTTTATTCCGACTCCCTTATAAGGCACTCGGCAAAGAATAAACATTCCATCTTACATTTCATCTTTGGGTCGTATTTCGCCGCGCCTCAATCGCAAAATCCTCAACGTAGCATTGCTACGCCTGCGGTTTTGCTCAATCGGCACGGCAAACTCCGACCCCAATCTGAACGTTATATGGAACATTTATTCTTTGCCGAGTGCCTAAATCACAATATCCTCCCTGTATTAAGGAAACATTCCTGATTTTTCAAAACCGCGCTGTTGTTACCACTCAGGCATGCTGGCTACTATGAGCCTTTCCGATCAACATTCAGTCTCCAAAAGTGAATGCATATGCCTCAAAGCCAGGAGCTAATGTCTTGATTTCGAGCAGTCCAGTCTTGGGCGAAGCCTGATTAACTAATTCGTAAAGAGTGTGACCATTAATTAGCACTGCATCTTCGTGTACATCTTTACCGGCATTTTCTCCTAAAGGCTGACCATTCATGCTTAACCTGATTTCCTGCTGTTTGCCACCTGACGTTCCCATGACCAGGAACACTTTTCGGGATGTAAAATTCAAAGTCAGAACAGCATCGCTATCTTGTGCAGTGATTCTCTCGCCTTCGACTCTCCATTTTCCGCCCAGAGTCCAATGGTGCTTGGGCAAAGACGCTGTAGTTTGATAACTTGCGATAGTGTCGTGTTTCAAAGGCGAAGCCCCTGCAAAATTCCCGGCGCGCTTATAACCAAGATAGGTTTCCGGCGTTTGGTCCGTCACCGTTGGACTCTCATTCGTGGGCGGCATAACTTCGGCTTTGCTCTTCAGGCCTAACAGATATCGAATATTGTTTTCTGTGACATCATAGTCACCTTCGCCAAAATGGGTATAAACAACCTGACCATTTTTATCGATCAGGTAATGCGCAGGCCAATAACGGTTTTTATAATTGAGCCAGGTTTCAAGATCGTTATCAACCGCTACGGGATAGCCGATGCCGTAACGCGCTATGGCCGATTTGATGTTTGCGACATTTTTTTCAAATTCAAATTCAGGCGCATGCACTCCGATGATAACCAGCCCTTTGTCACGATATTGACGATCCCATCCAGTTATATAAGGCAAGGTTCGTACACAGTTTATGCAGGAGTAAGTCCAAAAATCTATCAGCACGACCTTGCCTTTAAGGCCTGACAGAGTCTGAGGCTTGCTGTTCAACCAGTCTTGAATTCCTATCAACTCCGGCGCAGGATAAGGGTCCTTAAGGCCATTCTCTAACTGACTCACATTTTGTAGTTGTACCGGTTCGCTTGTTTTAAAGAAAAATTGTGCATAGGAGCCAAAACCGAGATAGGCGACGGAGGCAAGGATCAACAGAGCAAAAAGCTTGCGTATGGCCGAAGTGTGCTGCGCAATGAAACCAAAGTGGCTCATGATCTTTCGTCCGGTCAAAGCAATGACAAGCATGGGAATTCCAGCGCCCAGGGCAAAAGCCATCGTGACGGAAACGCTTTGCAAATTGGTTTGCTGACGAATGGCCTGAACCAATACAGCCGCCAGGATCGGCCCGGCACACGGCGTCCATACCAACCCGATCAAAGCGCCGATCACCAGGCCACTGGCAAACCCGCCTTCGTTTCCCGCGCCTACTTTGCTGCCAAGATTCGCTGCCCGCTGAGTCAATCGACTGAAAAGATCCGATAGTTTTTCAGACAGCAACACCAATCCCAAAATGAATAGCAGTATGAGTGAAACATAGCGGATCACGTCGGGATCAACATGCAACGCTATAACAATCTGGCGCGACAACAGCACAAACGCACTGAAAGCCGCAATAAACCCCACGATAATACCAAATGGCCGCGCCTTGCCACCATTGATCGAGGTTGAAAGAACCAAGGGAAGTACTGGCAAAATGCAAGGCGAAGCAACCACCGCCAGACCTTCGATAAACGCCAATCCAATATCAAGCCCGTTCATGGTTGCACGTAAAGTTGAGGAAGTTCATTCTTCAACGCCTGAATCTTCGGCAGGTCATTGATTACAATATAGGGATTATCGGGATGCAATCTCGCATAGTTTTGATGATACGCCTCCGCCTCATAGAATGCTTTTAAAGGTTCGACTTTGGTCGCAATAGGTTGCGGAAATGCTTTCGCCTTCATTAATTGTTCAATATAAGCTGCGGCAATTTTCTTCTGTTCTGTTGGAGTAAAGAAAATTTCCGAACGATACTGCGTACCATGATCGGGACCTTGGCGATTAACCTGAGTCGGATCATGCGCGACCGAGAAGAAAACCTTCAATATTTGCCCTACTGTGACTTGCGAGCGGTCAAACGTTACCTGCACAGCTTCTGCATGTCCAGTCGTTCCGCTGCCAACCATTTCATAATGCGCCGTCGAAGCAGA
This sequence comes from Pedobacter sp., assembly GCA_041672425.1. Taxonomy (GTDB): domain Bacteria; phylum Desulfobacterota; class Desulfuromonadia; order Geobacterales; family Pseudopelobacteraceae; genus JACPFJ01. The sequence continues at coordinate 9,911 of JBAYZR010000011.1, forward strand.
ACCGCCTGCATAACCTGAAACAGCCTTAGTTACGCCTTTCACATGTTGGAAAACTGCCTGTACACCCCAAAAGCACCCCCCTGCCAGCACAATGCTGTCCATAGTTTTTGTTTGTGCCAGAGGTGCATCGAATATTGGATTTGGTAACGCAACAGGGCTTCCATACGCTATCCCACAAGCCAACGTCGCTATTCCGATGATCGGAGCCACTATTTTAACTACATTAGACTTTAACATACATTATCCTTTAATAACGGGTGTGAACTTCAGTGCAACTCCGTTATTGCAGTAGCGTAAACCTGTCGGAGCAGGCCCGTCATTGAATACATGTCCCTGATGCCCACCGCAACGTGCGCAATGGTATTCTGTGCGCGGAGTAGTCAACCTACGATCAACCTTGGTTTCAATATGGTCTTTAATTACGTCAAAAAAACTTGGCCAACCGGTGCCGCTGTCAAATTTCTGCTGCGATGTAAACAGTTCAAGCCCGCACCCAGCGCATACAAACCTCCCTGCGCGATGCTCATTCAACAAAGGGCTGGTAAATGGCGCTTCCGTACCTTCTTCGCGCAACACTTCATATTGTTCTTTGGTCAGTATTTGTTTCCACTCCTTTACGCTGCGATTGATTTTTTTAATAAGTTCGGTTGCCATAACAACAGCATTCGGATTAAAGCTGAAGAAAAGCAGAGAACTGGCGCTACATAATAATCCTCTCAAAAAAAAGCGTCTGTCCATATCTAACCTCCTTACGCAACATGCCACGGAAAAAAACTTACATGCGAAACCTTCATGTTATCAAGGCATCATACTGCCGGGCGGTTTCTTCGCAATGGACCAGCAACGGCAAGTCCAAGGGGAAAGGGAACAAGAAGAACGGCAACAAATACCTTTCGTGGGCATTCTCCGAGGCTGCGGAATTTGCCAGACGTTACGACGACAAGGCCCGGGCCTACTACAACCGCAAGTTGCGAAAGACCAACTTCATGGTCGCGCACGCGGCATTGGCACACAAGCTGGCCAGGGCAGCGTACTACGTCATGCGGGATCAGGTTGAATTCATCCCGGAGAAGATCTTCACATAGGAACTGGCTGGAGCGGTGAACCAGCATTGGGGTTGGTAAAACCACCAGGTCTGATTGGCAGCCGCTCCACCCAGCATTAGTATAACATAACAGTTATCGACGTCTTTACTGCCCATGCCGTGAGCCACCAAGGGGCTGGCTAACAACCACGAGACCTGAAACAACCAATTGGACACGGCCTGGAACCGAAGGTTTTCTGGTCCGCGAAACGCGGAAGGGGCTGTTGAACTTCCACAACTTCGACAACCGCCTTGATCCTGATGGGTGACTGGTGCAGCAAAGGCTGACATCGAAAAATAGAAAGAAATAACGGGAATGGTAACGAAGTCGAAAACTGGAAACTTCAAGGCTTGAAAAAATCTATTTTTCTTGCATAGGGAACGTTTTTGCCGTTGACAGCAGCCTTTTAATGGGTGACCCCAATTCCTTCTCGGGGGGAGACCATATACGGACAACGCTGAGATATTACAGTAGCTGCCGATAGTCGCAATGAAGGGCATCGGCAAGCTTTTTTGCCCGTTCCTTGCCGATACTCCGTTTGCCGTTTTCCATTTCACTAATATGATGCTGCGTGATGCCGGTCAACTCGGCAAGCCGTTTCTGAGTAAAGCCTTCGCGAGTACGATATGCCCGCAAGGCAACTTGCGTTTCCTTGCCAATGTATTCGGGGAAAACCTCAGCAACGGTGTAAGTACGTTCGTCCTCGGATTCAATAGCTTCAACATAGCGCTTGATCAAAGACTCGTTATGACGATGAACCCGTAGCTGCAAGGTTATCATGTCATCGGTAGGGCGCTTTTTCGTGAGTGCCTGCATAGGTAACCTCCACAAACCTTATCTTTCCTTTATCTTCCCGCCAAACAACCACAAATGTCGGCTGCCCCTTTTTTATATGGCAGTGATGTTCGTTGTCGGAAAGCTTCGAATAATTGGGCCAATCTCCTCTCACCGGGCCAGTAGCTTGAATATCCCTTACAAGCTGAAACAAAAGTTCCCGGACACGAATTGGGAGTTTGTCCTTCTGTTTCCTGACTTTGTTGTTGAATTCAACAGTCCAGTTCATAATTTCTATATATCCCTTTTATGGGTATATTGTCAATATTTACAGATAATTCCGGGAAGAAATTAAACCGTCTTTTTTTGTATTGGCGGCTCCCAAAAATGGAAAATGGAGAGTTGACCCCTCAACTGTTCCTTTGCCAATTGGGAACTTACGACCCTCTGTTACCAGAACGCCACTCCCTTGAACTAGGGGTTTGAGGACAATTACCCGGACTGGACTTAAACCCGTTAGATAGTCAACTGTTACTGCGTACGGACGCTGTTATTTATTTTTCTAATTCACACAATAGATAAATAGATAACAGCCCCTCTTGGTTACTCTACGCTTAAAGCTGAATGTTACCACGCAGCCTCCAAGGACTTGCTACCCGGTGGCTGGCCTACCTTCCGGGGCGGGATTCTCACCCGCTAGATTACACGACCTTGCCCGGCCGCACTGTAGGTTTGACACCGGTAGGCACTTCCTAGCTCGATCAAACATATGGATTAGCAACAGGAAATACGGGAAGTGTCCCTAGTTATTCCGGGAAGTGTCCCTAGTTATTCTAGTTATTCGCGGGAAGTGTCCCTAGTTATTCTGAGAGGGGCTTGATGACAACTTGTGCAATACTCGGTTTGTGCGACATCCTCTGCGAAATCAGGCGGCAACGTAAACATGGATTACAGTATTGACACAGGGAGAAACCGGTCTACTCGACAGCAGCGTCCATCAAGATGCCTACAAACCAAATAAATCATATTGTTGAGTCGGGCAAAGGATATATTCATATTTTTCTTTTAAATCATTTACTTTTCTTTGTATTAAGTTCTCAACTTTAGAAAAGTACTTTATGCATATTTTTTTGGTTTTCTTGTCCCAAGTCCAGACACCAATTGCTTTTCCGTTATGCATTATTCCTGCTCTTACTTCACCAATTTGATTAAAAAACTCATTGTAGTAGTTTCCTGCAACATATCTAAACCTTGACTCATAATAACCTTTTATAGATGGATCTTCAAAAGCCAACAAAGTTACCCAATCGCAATCTATACAATTATATGTGGATAATTTATCGTATTCTTCGGTTAATATATAGAATTCCATATTGTATCCATCAATATGTACTAGTGTTAAAAGATTTTTGTTCTTTGCAATATAGCTAACCATTGGTTTAGCACCCAAACCGCTCCACCAAGCGAAATCTTTAACTGTAGCGGGACCAAATCTTTTGATATAGGAGTAAACCAATAAGTCCTGGGCTTCCTCAGCGGTTAATCCGTCCAACTTTAAATTGGGGTAATACTTTTCTGTCAATGCATATCTGCGGTCTTCATTTTCCCAATTATTTGCTACATTTACATAGCACAAATCACCCAATTCCCAGAAGTATTTGAGCACTTTCTTTGCACATACGCTCTTGATATCGCTGTTAACAGAAAGAATATGCGTTAACATAGTCTCAATCTCGGTCGACTTTTTTGGTGTATTAACAGACTCTTTAATAATATGTCTAAAATCGTCTATATACTCGTTAGAAAGATTATTTCTCGTAAAAAATAAGTGACACTCTGCAATACGAAGTCTGAGAGTTGCCATATGCAATATACAGGCAATATCATGAGGAACCATATGCAGTGTTGTTCTCATACATCTCAATTTTATTAGTTCTTTTTTCTCATAAAGCTTAGATGTTAACATCTCTGGAGTATATTCAGTAAGCCTTGAGCATAATGTTGTATATGGCGTCATAATCCTTGCTGAATGCAACCCTAAATGATTGTTTGCGACCTCTGAAATATTATCAACCTGAGCTCCAGGAAGAATATTATGTTTTGCAAAAATATACTCATTTATTACATCTAGTTTCATCAAAACCTCTCCCAAATATCCTTAACATAGTTCTCAAGAATCGTATAAGCTGACTGAAGTTCTACATGATCGTTTTCATTCCCCCACCATTTTTTATCGTTATTGTAAATATAAACATCTTCGTAATTGTCCGGCAATATTATCTTGTAGTCTTTATAATGTGAATGTACATGTGAACCAGGTAGTGGTGCGAATCTAAATAATGAAATTCTTTCTATTTTGTCTTTCAATTCATCAAGAAGTTGAATTGTATCATTTGTGCTTTCTATGTTCTCACCTGGAAATCCATGTATTATAAAGGCTTTAATTTTAATACCGACACTATATGTCTCGTTAATAGCTTTTCGAATTTGATCTAAGGTAACCTGCTTATTCATAAGGTCTAGCATTCTTTGCGAACCAGATTCAATTCCATATTTAAGTTCAAAACAACCACTATCCCTTATGGTTTCTAACGTAGGTATGTCTACAGTATTTACTCTTGACAAGGATGACCACCTTAAGTTAAGAGGTGCAATTTCCTTGCATATGTTTTTAATGTTCACTTTGTTAACTATAAAATTATCATCTGTTATGCAAAATCCCTCAATTTTATATGTTGAAACTAGTAATTCCAATTCCTTTCTTATATTCTTTCCCGAGCGATACCTAATAGAATGTTCTTGATTAGCACAAAAGAAACAATGATACGGACACCCACGACTACATAATAAATGAGCGATTCGAAAATTAGTGCTCGATAGCCTATCCGACATAAATATGTCTTCAATAGGCATCAAATGCCTAGCTGGAAACGGTATTTGGTCTAAATCACAAATAAGAGGTCTCAATCCAGTATTCACAACTGTAGCGACTTTTTTGTAAACAAGTCCAGATACTCCTGCAAAATCCCTGCTTTCAAAGTTACTAATAATCTCACGAATTGTTTCCTCGCTTTCACCGACACAGACGACATCTAACTCCAGTTCATTAAGTACCTCTTCTGGATATATTGTGGCATGAATACCACCAGCCATTAGCAGCGATTCATTGTTAAATGTACTATGCTGCCGTACTTTTTTTATTAGAGGGTAGACAATAGACGATGAGATAGTAAACCCAACAACATCAAAATCTGTAAGATCAAGAGAATAGTTTTCATTCGATACTCTATGGATTACGACTTCAATTCCTAAATTTTCAACAACAGCCGCGAGATAAAGTACTCCAAAAGGAGGGATTTCTTTTCGCTTCACACCGAAATGGGCTATGTCATAATATTCCGGTGAAACAAATGCAACTTTCATCTTCAATCTCCAATTTCATGTTTTGTGTTCAACGGCTTGGCCGTTGAGCCATCCGGGCGGCTTTTCGCACGGTCGGCGGCCAACGGTCTTGTTGGGATCGTCTTCTTTTTCGGTTGGTTACGCCTCTGATTTCTTCAATAGCAACTTAACAAGCAGCCTCTCCCTTAGCCTCTCCTCATCTCTCACCGTCTCTCATCCTGACCCCGTCTCTCATCCCCAGCCTATGTATCCCATTGTACTGCTGGTGTTTCGTCAGTACTTACGGGGTCTACTAAACGTCTCGCAAGAGCACCAAACGATTGTATTATCTTGGTTCTAAAGGTATGTCTGCAAAACTTTGTCCCAGGAAAGTCCGCCAAAACTGCTTCACTCCAACGGCCAAGATCCTCAATGCCACCATCAAACATGAGCTCGTGTGCAAGACGATTTCGTAGAATATTTAGTTTTCTGAGATGTCCAAGAGCCACTTTCATATCAGATGAAGCATTTGGCCGCAGACTTTCTAAAATCTGAAGTTTCTTATGAAACGATAAATCTTTAAGCTTAGATGTATTTTGTTTGTCAAGTGTGTGGATTGTACTATCAATGGCCACTTCAAGAAAAAGATGGCCCTTCAATAAAATCAACTCTATGTTCTTGATTTGATCAAGATGTACCCCTACTGCCCATTCAGTTATCTTGCTAAGGTCAGATAATGACATAATTAGTCCTTTAAAAGATCTCCGATTATGCATGTGGTAGTTCTACTGCGGCTGACTGCTACGCCGTTGCCCCGCCTGCCAGCTTTTTGGACGGACGGGGTGAAGCGCTGCTTGCTATTTTTCAATTGCATGATATAGCAAAATAACCAGCAGCGTCCCCGCTGGGTTCTCCCAAGTACCAAGTAGCGTTTCTCTGCCTGTTCTACAACGCAAGCATTGATTCCGCTTATGCAAGACAACTCAACAAGTTAGCAGGGTAGCTAATGTAACAAAGTAGAACTAGGCTCTCCCTAGAATGCGAATCACCTGATCCCAATTCTTTGCCAGATGGTCACAACCTGAAAAAACTACGGAAGCACCACTTTCTATTAGCGTTTCATCCGACAAAATACCTGTGTTTACAGCTAAGCAAAAAATACCAGCTTCGGTTGCTGAGCGTATGCCTAAAGGGGCATTCTCAATCACTATCGCTTCTGATGACGAAACATTCGCTTTCTTGCAAGCTATCAAATAGGGCTCAGGATGTGGCTTTCCATATTTGACATCAATACCTGTTATTATCCTATGCTGGTCTTTAATGATTGGGAAATCACTTACGACTTTGTCTTTAAGTTGATCATGAGTTGATCCAGTAACTACAAATAGTTGTAATCCAGCTTTGAAGGTTGCATCTAATAGTTCCAAAGCGCCTGTCTGTATTGGTGGGGCACCAATAGAAATTAAAACTTCTTTTTTCTTGTCAATTACCTTGTCTATTTCTGCTTGAGAAGGTTCTCTGCCTTTATATTTTTTAAAAATATCTTCGACTGTTCCAATGCCAGATCTTCCTTCGAGTAGGTAAACTTCATTTTCTGGTAACTCAAATGATACTTCTTTAAAGGCAGCACGCCATGCTTGGGAATAATTGGGAAGTGAATTATACAGCACTCCATCAAGATCAAAGAAAACCGCTTTGGGGTTGAGACAAGGCATGGAAGAAATATTGCGAAGAGTTTTATGATGAGAGTCTAAAATCTCACGTTCTTCTATCCAGGTTCTGCTGTTCAACTTCAAACTATTGATATGGTTAATAAGCTCATCAATTATGTAATCGCCATAAGGGTTGCCTCGTTTAGCATAAAGGCAATTAGAGCCAGTCATGCCTTTATAAATACTACCACCTTCAATTAAAGGGTCATTTGCCGTCTCATAAAAACTCACAATTGCTTCGTTATGGTTAAATAGATACGCTCGTTTGGTCGGAGGGGCATCATATAGATATTGCGCAACTGATACATCAGGATTCTCTGAAAAACATTTTTCTACAAGCATAGATGCATCTAACGAGATATTCATTTTATTCCAAGGTTTAACTTTAGAACCGTGCAGAAGTCTTCTGAGGTTAATAATTTGCTGTTGTCTCAGATCTGACAAAATTGATCTTTTGTATATTTCTATTGTCTTATTACCTTTAACTCTATAGTGATTGAGTGTCCCAGCCTCTACCTCGTTTGTATATGTGACAATGCATATGTGCTCTATAGATGGGTCAGCTAATTTTTTGTGAAACAATTCGGAAGCGTCTAATTTATTTAAAAATTGTGGCAGCAAGTCTTCTGAATTTAGCTTAGATTTCTTACTTTTGTCGCTGATGAGTTGCAGAATTGTAGATATGTCTATTAGAAAAGATGATGTAAGTGAACTAACAAGTAATAAGCTTGGATTAGGCGCAACTTCTGTGATGATTTGATATATCAGATTATTGAGTTCATCTAGATCATCACCGTTGTAAATAACGTAAGCAGATAATGGCAGAGGGAGCTGGGTTTTTGTTAATCCGAAAAGCAAAGGGATGACTGGTGATTCCTTTTTCCCTGCTACATACCCACTTTCATAGAGCAACCAGTCTCTGCCCAAACTGTTTGGTGTCAGTAGTGTTAGGATTTTATCTGATTTAGTTAGGTTTTCATGAACTTCAAGCCAAAGGATATCCCCAGGTTTCAATCCATCAATTGCTGATGACATCCAAACATCAACAAGGCCCATACTTGCGGCTTGGATTAGCTCTTTTATCTTTGTGGCAAGTTCTTTATCCGCAACCGCATGGCTCAAAAATATCTTCATCGCTAACATTCTCCTGGTATTAATCACTGCTTTAACGTGGTGAGTCTAACTAGCCCTCGGCGGGATATTCCGGGGACACAATGCATTATATTAGGGATATTCCGGGCTGTATAGTTGTATCAAAAGGCAAAAACCCTCCCATTTGCTCCCGGTCCGGAGCAGCTACATATCTCCGGTCATCTCCTGTAGCAGGTAGAGCTTGGGATTGACGCTCCGCACACAATCCACGACCTCCTTGAACCGCTCTTCGTCAAGACCGCACTCCTCATCTATTCCCTGAAACCAGGGGAAACCCTTGGGGAGTGGCGTCAAGGCGCCATTTCTGCTCAGCATTGCATCCACCAGATCGTTGACCCTGCCTTTTGCTTCCCAGGCGTCGCGGTAGTTGAACTGGCGCGCCACCACATGAAGCCCCATCCCATTGCCAAAAAGCGCCTTTACCTCGAAGGAGAACTCTCGCGGAGCTCCGTAGTTCTCCGAGCGACCGGAGCGTTGCATTACCTCGGCCCCGGCCTCCCGGAGGATATCCCCGACCGACTCGGCCGTCATGGCCTTGAATTCGTTCATCTCTAAACCTCCAGTCTCATTTCAACACCCCACGGCGCTGGTTTTTCTCCTTCGCACGTCAGTACCCATAATGTAGGAAAGTCCATCTGCTCCGGCGCAGTACCGATGCCGTCGGTAAGGTAGATCACCGCTGCCGGTAGTGGCTGCATGGCCCGGGCATATTCAAAGACCGGTCGCAGGTCGGTGAATCCGCCGCCGTCATAGCGCTGTATGCTACATGAGGCGCCGCTGAAACCTTCGATGCGCTGGATGCGGCTGTTGGCGTAAAGCACGGTGATTCGGGACTCCCGTCCTCGGGCGATCTGTAGGAGTTCGCGTGCAAACGCCTCACGTATTTCAACAATATTGGTGGAGTCACTGACATCGATCCCCACCAGCAGATTGAGGCGTCTGCGTTTGCGAATGCCGGGAGTGTTGTGGCTGAAGCGGCGATGCTGCCGCATCCAGGTAGTTGTCTTGCCGGTACGACCGGCAGTGGCCACAAACTGGCGCAGAATCTGGCGCCAGGGAATTGGGGACGGTCTGAGCAGGGCGTCCACCACGATTCGAAGCTCACTCGGAATATCTCCGTCGCTCCCCCGCAGGCTTTCCCTTGCAACAGCCCTGATAGCCTCCTCTGCCAGGCCTTGCGGTGTGCTGTCGGCGTCACTCCAGATGGCATGTTCATCCAGAGTGGTGGCATCAGCGGCGCCTTGACCTTCTCCGGCAGCGCCACGCTCTGCAAGCTCGGCGTCGCCATAGCCGTTTCCATCCAGATTGCCCATGTCAAAGGGGGGTACCAGACGCGAATAGTACTCTTCGGCCGCCAATCCATCCTCCATGCCGTAATCTCCCGGTTGCAATGCGTCTTGCGGCAGGCCGGCTATGGCTGGATTGATGGCCAGATCACAGGCGATATCCCAGTCATGCAGGTTGCGCCCTTTGCGGCGCGCCATGTGCAGGTGCAATAGGTGCGTGACCAGATGTTCCAGCATCGCCCGTTGTTCCTGTGCTGCCAGAAGGTCAAAACAACCGGGGTCTACCGCCAGGATCGGGATGCCGTCCCGAATGGTGACTCCGGCTGGTTTTCCTGCCAGTGTACGCTGTTCACGTCGCAGGTTAAGTATGAAATGTCCGTAAAAGGGACGTTCGCGCAACAGCCGCACAACCGCGTTTTCCAGACTATTGATTGACATGGGTATTAATAGGCTTCTTGGGAGATTGTACGGATGGCGTCCAGGATCACTTCGTCGTGTTTGTCCTGGGCAAGCAGCAAGGCCACCTCCGGGATCTTGAGTAAAGACTTGACGAAGCCGAACCGCAGGTCACGCGGCAGCACAGCTATGTACTCCACCAGATTTGCTTCCTGCTCCAATTCAAGTACTGGAACTGCTTGAAGTGTGGCGATCAGGTCATTGACCGTGGCGGCCTGGACATCATCGCGCTGAGCTGTTGCCCGCTCGGACACCTGGGGCCAGTCGTTAAGTACCTCGGCTGCGGTCAACGGTCGTCCCTTGCGGTCGGCCAGCCAGCGCATGAACATGATGGCTGCTTCCTTGCCGACTATCCCCGCGTAGACCTCCATTTCCAGATCGCCAGGGAAACGGCAGTTTTTGCGCAGGATACTGACCATCTCCCATCCACGTTCGCTAGGTTCCACCTGTAGATCCATCGGTATCCCCTGCTTGGCCAGCATGCCGCAGTTCCCGGCCAGGAACTGACGCACATCTCCGGCCAACTCACGTTCGACCGCATAACGAGCCCAGCATTGGTAGTCTGTTTCCACAAACAGCATCACCATCCGGTCAATCAGCGCCCGATCCAGGGTGGCCACCTGATAGGTGCCGTCCGGCGGATTGATGCTGACAACAACCTTGTGACGCTTTGATAGCTGGTGGGTATGCAGCGCTCGCAGCATCCCCTCGGCCGGAGGCTCCACGAACTGGAATATTGCCTGTAGAGTGTCTTCCTGTTGGGCCCGGTTCAGTTCGTCACAGTGAATCAGGGTAGGCGGCGCATCATCCCCCGGCAGCCAGGAAGGGCGCGACCAGTGCATGACTTCACCATCCCGGAAGGGAATTCCCACCAGGTCTCCCACCTCCATCTGGCCAAGGCGCAACGATACATACCTTCGATCTATAGACCGGCAGGCCTGGATAATACCGGCTGTCTTGCCGACTCCCCGATGTCCTACCACGCAAGGGGTCAGGTCGGTTTTGGTGATAATTTCCTGAATAACGGTTTTCATCTGCTCTATATTCATGATTGTCCCTGCGCAGTAACGATTAGTTGTCTGACCCTGATCGTTCAGGAACAGGGTTACGTCACCAATATTGTTTGCATCCATATTTTCTGGCTGCATCATCATCAAAGGGAAGTGAAGCAAAGTTGGCAAAAAACTCGTCCAGCAGAACCAGATTGTCAGCAGAACGGCTGCTTTTCATCGCGCCGTAATATAGCTCTGCTTTGACGACAGAACAAAGCCGAATTTCTAAAGCATTAACCGACAGAAAATGATCCTTTACAGGACTTTGCCCAGGATTCAAAAACCGGATCAATGCGTTCGTATCAGGCAGATAGATCATTTGAATTCCTCGCGAACCTCATAGGAACCCTGATCTTCTCTCACCAGCAGCTCACCTGCCCAAGCACCCGCAAAGTGCGCAAGCGATGAACCGGCAGATTTGGAGTCGGTCAGTGAACTTTTTTCGGCATCAAGTGGCAACAGTATTACTTCAACCCGCCGATGCTGCAAGTTTTTGGGCATCTTCAAAATGTCAGGCAATTGTCGATATATTTTTCGCATGGCTTCCATGGCGCACTCTCCTTTTTATCGTTGTAGTTGTGTCTGTGTTAGCACAGAGTTCACGGGTCTTGCAAACATCCTCATCCCCGAAACACCACAAATATCTTGGTCAGAAAAAAGTCGGTAACAAGGATCAAGACCGACGACAGCACCACCGCCTTTTTGGCCGATGCGCCCACACCCTCGGCGCCCCCCTTGGTATTCAGGCCCACATAACAGCCGGTCATGGTGATGATCAGACCGAAAATGGTCGGCTTGACCAGACCTTCAATCAGATCCTGGAAGACCATGAATTGCGGTATGCCATTGATGTACAT
>JBAYZR010000012.1:0-21378 GCA_041672425.1 Pedobacter sp.
GGAAGGAGTGGCATGTTCGGGGGAGAGAACCTGAGCACAATTGATGGGAAGGGGAGAACCAGTATTCCGGCCAAATTCCGGGAAACACTGGCTGATCTCTTTGGTGATGATCGTTTTGTGATTACCAAAGCCACCCCGATAGATTTCGGCGACGGCACCTATGGCCGGGGTCTGTCGGTCTATCCTGTCAACGAATGGCGCGAACTGGAAAACAAAATTCTGGCCAACGAGGGTGATTTCACCTCAGTCCAGCTCAACAGCATCAAACGCCAGGTACTGGCCCCGGCTGTCGAGTGCAACGCCGACAAACTCGGTCGGGTACTGATCCCACCGGCTCTGCGCGCTCATGCCGGGCTGGAGCGGGACATCTGGTTCGTTGGCATGGGCAAGCGCTTCGATGTCTGGAGTAAGGAGGGCTACGGCAGGGTCAATGCCCAGGATGAAAAGAACTTCCCGCAGGAATCCGAGGCGCTGGCCGCGCTGGGGATCTGAGTGTCTGAATTCCGCCATCAGTCGGTCATGCCGGGCGAGGTCATCCGCTTTCTGGAGCCCAAGGCTGGCGGCATCTATCTGGACGGCACCCTGGGCGGAGCCAGCCACGCAGCACTGATCGCCGCACATTGCACCCCCGGCAAAGGTCTGTTGGTGGGGATCGACCGCGATCAAGCAGCACTGGAGGCAGCCAGACAGCGCTTGGCAGAGTATGGTGACAGCGTCCGGTTGGTCCATGGGAATTTTGCAGACCTGAGCGCCCATCTTGACCAGCTTGGTATTATCTCACTGAATGGATTTCTCCTCGACCTTGGGGTTTCCTCGCACCAGCTCGACTGCGGGGAACGCGGTTTCAGCTTTCAGCAGAATGCAGCGCTGGATATGCGCATGGACACCAGCAAGGGCGAGACAGCAGCCGACCTTGTGAATGATCTGTCCGAAGCTGAACTGGAGCGAATCATCAAGGAGTATGGCGAAGAGCGCTGGGCAAAACGGGTTGCCGCCTTTATCGTCAAGGCCCGCTCGAAAACACTGATCGAAAGTACGCTTCAACTGGTGGACATCATTAAAGGGGCCATCCCGAAAGCAGCATGGGAGGAGCGGCTCCACCCGGCTACTCGTACTTTCCAAGCACTGCGGATCGCGGTAAATCACGAGCTCGAAAGTCTTGAACAGGGGTTGCGAAGCGCCATCGACCGCCTGAAGCCGGGTGGACGGGGTGTCGTTATCTCGTTTCACTCGTTGGAGGACCGTATCGTCAAGCACATCTTCCGCGAGTACACCACCGGCTGCATCTGCCCCCGAAATCTGCCGGTCTGCGGCTGCGGCAACACGCCACAGGCAAAGATTCTGACCGGCAAGCCGGTCATGGCGACAAATGAGGAAACATGCGAGAACCCCAGGGCACGAAGCGCCAAACTGCGGGCAATTGAGAAACTATAATCCACAGAAACCGGTTTCATGTACCGAAAAAGGGGGGTACACCATGGCACAAGCAAGAATTGATTACGGCAAGGTTGTTGCTCCACACCCCTTAGGCGGGACAGAACTGGCGCACCACCGGCTCGATATCTTCAAATACCTGATGATCTGCATGATCCTATTCACAATTGTCTCAGTTTTCCATGTCTGGTCCCGCTGTAATCTGATCGCACTAAACCTGCGGATCTCGGAGAGCATTCGCCAGTTGAAGGAGGCCGAGCAGGAGCAGAATCAGCTCAAGCTGGAGGTCACATCTCTGAAGACGCCGGCGCGTATTGAGACAATTGCCAAGAGTGAACTGGGTATGGCGTTGCCGACCGAACAGCAAGTCATTCTTGTAAAATGAGTGATGATCGGGAAAAGTGGGCGCGCGTCCGGATTGTCATAATCGGGACGTTTTTCGGCCTTTTGTTCCTGAGCGTCACTGCTCGCGCCTTCTATCTCCAGATCCTTAAACATGAAGAGTTGGTCAAAAAAGCTGAGAAACAGCACCAGCGCATTGTTCCACTCACCCCGGCGCGTGGCGACATCATGGATCGCAACGGCACCCCTCTGGCTGTCTCGGTGGAGATGAGCTCCTGCTATGCCGAACCGCGCCACATTCAGGACATTGCAGGTACAACGGCTGTTCTGGCGCCCTTCCTGGGCAGCACGAAGCAGGAACTTCACAAAAAGATTGCATCCGGCAAGAGTTTTGTCTGGCTGGCGCGGCGCCTTACCCCTGAGCAGTCGAGCCGCATTAAAAATCTGAAGCTCCCTGGTATCGGCTTCTCCCCGGAATCCAAACGCTATTACCCCAATAGCGAGGTGGCAGCGCACGTTATCGGCTTTACCGGCATGGATCCCAACGGACTTGAGGGTATAGAACTCAAATACGATTCTGTCATCCTCGGCAATACAGGTTATCTGGTAACCGAGCGGGATGCGCTGGGGCGCGACATTGCCACCAAGGATGCGTTGGTCAAAAAATCCGAGCCAGGCAAGAGTATAATCCTTACCCTGGACAAGAACATCCAGTACATAGCCGAGAGGGAATTGGCCAAGGCGGTCACCGAGAGCCGGGCCAAGGCCGGTATGGCGCTGGTTATGGAGTCTAGCAGCGGCAGAATACTGGGCATGGCCAACTTTCCGACATTTAACCCCAACGCCTATTCCCGCTATTCCCAGGACGACCTGCGTAATCGTATCGTGGCCGACAGTTTTGAGCCGGGTTCGACCTTCAAGGTATTCCTGATCGCTGCTGCTTTGGAGGAAAAGGTCGTCAAGCCGACTGATGTCTTCAACTGTGAAAATGGCCGCTACAATATCGCCAATCACACAATCCACGACACCCACAGCTATGACCGCCTCTCGGTGGCCGATATTCTCAAGTACTCAAGCAATATCGGCGCGGCCAAGATCGGCTTAAAGCTGGGTAATGATCTATTGTTTCGCTACCTGCGAAGCTTCGGTTTTGGTGACCGGACCGGCATTGATCTGCCTGGAGAATCCCCCGGCAATCTGCGCGACAAACACCGCTGGTACGGGATCGACCTTGCCAACATCTCCTTTGGGCAGGGAGTCTCAACTTCGGCCCTTCAACTGGCTGCTGCGTTCTCAGCCGTAGCTAATGGCGGCACATTGATGCAACCATACATTGTCGAACGCATCATGGATGAAAAAGGCCAGGATGTTCAGAAGTTTGAGCCACGGGCCGTGCGCCGGGTCATCTCCGAGGACACAGCCCGTAAGATGACCAGGATGATGGAAGGGGTCGCCACGAACGGCGGCACCGGCCTTAATGCCGCAGTGGACGGCTTCCGCATAGCTGGCAAGACCGGCACGGCCCAGAAGGTCAACCCGGTCACCCGCAGTTATTCCACCACAAAGCGCACAGCATCCTTTATTGGCTTCATACCGGCTGACAAACCCAGGTTGACCATCCTGGTGGTAATAGATGAACCCAAAACCAGCCCATATGGCGGTGTTGTTGCTGCACCAGCCTTTCGAGGGATTGCTCTTAACTCTATGTGTTACCTCAAGGTTCCACCACAGGGAGAAACCACCAAATCCGCAAAGGTCGTTGAAGACAAAGCCAACCCGCCCGCGCAGCAGGACGACATGTCGGAAGGGGCCGCGATGGATACGCCTGCCGAGGGAGGGGTAATGCCCAACTTCCAGGGCATGAGCATGCGCCGGGTATTGCAGGTAATGGAAAAACATAATATCAACATCAGGCTGTTGGGAAGTGGCCGGGCCATGCAGCAAAATCCTCCACCCGGACAGCAGATCAGGGACGCCGACGAGGTCTGGATAAAATTCACACCATCAGCATAAAGATATTTAAGTACTTATCCTGTTTTTCAGGGCCAAGGGTTCGGAGAGCATATGAAACTTGCACAGCTGCTGGGCCAGTTCGCGGGCAACGAACGAAACAGCGACGATACTCTCGATATCACAACCCTGACCTGCGACTCGCGCCAGGTTCGGTCAGGCACACTCTTCTTTGCCCTGCGTGGCGCCACAACTGACGGCCATCGTTTCATCAGTCAAGCTATCGCGGCAGGCGCAAGCGCCGTGGTACTCGAAGATGAAGCCTTTGCGCCTGTTGGCGTCCCCTGGGTCAGGGTAGATGACTCCCGTTCAGCCATGGCCTGCATGGCAGCAACATTTAACGGAGATCCAACGGCTAGCCTGCCGCTGATCGGCATCACCGGTACGAACGGCAAAACCACCACCACCTACCTGATCGAGGCCATCCTGGCGGCAGCGGGAATCCCGGCAGCGGTGCTGGGCACTATCAGCTATCGCTTCGGCTCAACCATGATCGAGGCATCTCATACCACGCCTGAATCCACCGAGCTGCAAGCCGCCTTTCGTCAGTTGGCCGATGCAGGCGCCAGGTCTTTTGTGATGGAGGTTTCCTCCCACGCCTTGGAACAGAAGCGCATCGATGGTTGCCACTTCGATGTGGGTATCTTCAGCAACCTGACCCGTGACCACCTGGATTATCACGGCAGCATGGAAAAGTACCTGGAGGCCAAGGTAAGGCTCTTTTCCGAACTGCTCCGCCCTACCGACGTCAAACCAATCCGTTGCGCCTGCGTGAACATGGATGACACCTCCGGTTCAATCGTGGCCCAACGGGCTGCCTGTCCGGTGATATCCTACGGCATTGATTTCCACGGCGATGTGCGTGCTGTTAATGTAATTTTGTCGGTGTCCGGCATCTCCGCAACCCTGGTCACGCCCAAGGGTGAGCTACCCTTTTCATCACGACTGCTGGGACGCTTCAACCTTTCCAACATCCTGGCCGCAGCTTCAGCCGGGATTGCCCTTGATCTGCCGCTCGATGCCATCAAAAAGGGGCTGGAGAATCACGCCATTGTTCCCGGACGGATGGAACGGGTAATAAATGACCGGGGTGTGACCTTACTGGTGGACTACGCCCACACCGGCGACGCCCTGGAGAACGTACTCACGACACTGAAGGAACTCGCTGCTGGCCGCATCATCACCGTCTTTGGCTGCGGCGGCGACCGCGACCCAGGCAAGCGCCCGATCATGGGCAGAATCGCAACAAAGCTGAGTGACCTGGCTATCGCCACCTCGGACAATCCACGAACCGAGGAGCCGTTGAGCATCCTGAAACAGATCAAGGATGGCATAATCTTGCTGGGCCTTCGCGAATATGCCATTGAGGAACTTACCAGCAATTTCAGCGAGAAGGGCTACGTCATGCTGGAGAACCGCCACGAGGCCATCCGCCTGGCAATAAGGCTGGCCAGGCCTGGCGACATCGTGCTGCTTGCCGGCAAGGGGCATGAGGATTATCAGATCATTGGAAAGACCAAACAGCACTTCGATGACCGGGAAGAAGCGGTCGCTGCATTCAGGGAGCTGACAGTCTAAATGTTCACTATCAAAGAGATAGCCGCCGCTACCGGTGGAAGGATAACAGGTACGGCAAATGCTGAGGTCTCAGGTGTCTCCACCGATTCGCGTTCCGTTACAAAGGGACAGCTGTTTGTTCCGCTCAGGGGGATGCGCTTCGACGGACATGACTTCCTGTCAGCTATAGCAAACAAGGGAGTCACCTGCATCTTGGCTGAAGAGAGCTGGCTGGCTAAACATACACCACCGGCGACAACTTCCTGCGTTGCTGTGAAAAACAGCCTGCGAGCACTGGGTGATCTGGCAGCAATGCACCGGCAACGTTTTCATATTGCGACCATCGGCGTGACCGGCAGTAACGGCAAGACCACAGTCAAGGAGATGCTGGGCACAATCCTGGAACGTATCGGGCCGGGGCTCAAGACCGAAGGCAACCTGAATAACCTGATTGGTCTGCCGCAGATGCTGTTCCAACTCCAGCCGGAGCATTGCTGGGCCGTGCTGGAGATGGGCATGAGCGAACCGGGCGAGATTGATCGGTTAGCGGAGATTGCCGCTCCACAAACAGGAATCGTGCTGAACGCATTACCGGCGCACCTGCAGAGCATGGGCACGGTCGAGGCGGTTGCCGCTGCCAAGGGAGAGTTGTTGCGCCGCATCAGCGCTGGCGGTTTGGCGGTGGTCAATGCCGACGATCCGCGTGTTGCCTCCCTGCCACAGAATCCCTCAGCCCGACGGACCAGTTTCGGCGTCAATCGCGGCGAGGTGCGGGCAAAGGAGATCGAGTCACTGGGGTTGGAGGGACAACGCTTCCTGCTTGTCACCCCAAAGGGCGAGATCACCGTTCACCTGAAGGCCTGTGGACGACATAACATCTATAATGCACTGGCAGCAACGGCCGCACTGTTGGAAAAGGTGGAACTGACTGTCATCGCCGCCGGACTGGAGGCATTTACCCCCTACAAAGGGCGTTTCCAGGTGGAACGATTGAACGGCATCACCATCATCGACGACAGCTACAACGCCAACCCGGCTTCTATGAAGGCCGCGCTGGAGACCCTGTCACAGGTAGCTGGCAAAGGACATCGCATCGCTGTACTGGGTGACATGCTGGAACTTGGAGAGCACGAGGCCGGGGCACACCTGGAGGCCGGGACAATTGCAGGCCGGAATGCCGATAAAATTTACCTGTTGGGCGAGCGGATGGTGAAATACACGGCCGAGGGCGCCCTCCTGGCCGATATGCAGGCTACGTCGATTATCCGTTGTTCAAGTCACATTGAGATTGCAAATCAATTGTGGCAATCCATCCGGGCAGACGACATAATTCTGATCAAGGGTTCGCGCGGAATGGCTATGGAAAAAGTGGCCACGGAACTAAAGAACCTTATGCAACACGATCAAAAGGAATAGCCCATGCTCTACCACATATTTTATCCTCTGGCGTCCAACGTCAAGCTATTCAACATATTCAAATATCTGACCTTCCGCACTATCTACTCCATGATTACAGCTCTGGTGGTCTGCTTCGTACTTGGCCCCTGGATCATACGCAAGCTGGAATCGCTCCAGGCCCGCCAGGTGATCCGCACCGACGGACCAGAGTCGCATCTACAGAAACAGGGCACCCCTACCATGGGCGGGGTGTTGATCCTGGCAGCCATCATTATTCCGACCCTGTTGTGGGCCGATCTTTCGAACCAGTACATCTGGATAACCCTGTTTATCACCATCGGCTATGGACTGATCGGCTTTGTGGATGATTACAAGAAGGTCGTTGAGAAGAATTCCAAAGGTCTTTCCCCGCGCCAGAAGATGTTCTGGCAAGTACTGATGGCCGGGTCGGTAGCAGTTTACCTGTTTATCAAACCTGGCTTCAGCGAGGAGTTGTATTTCCCCTTTTTCAAGCATTTTCACCCTGACCTCTGGATCTGGTTCATCCCATTCGTGACACTGGTGATCGTGGGCGCAAGCAACGCCGTCAATCTGACCGACGGACTGGATGGCCTGGCTATCGGCCCGGTGGCCATCAACGCCGCAACCTACATGTTGTTTGCATATGTCGCCGGCCATGCCACCCTGTCGGCTTACCTGCAGATACCACGTGTCGTCGGCGCAGGTGAACTTGCAATTGTATGCGGCGCCATGGTAGGAGCCGGCCTCGGCTTCCTCTGGTACAACTCCTACCCGGCTGAGGTTTTCATGGGTGATGTCGGCTCGCTTTCGTTGGGCGGCGCCCTGGGAACCATCGCAGTGCTGACCAAACAGGAGATACTGCTGGTGATTGTCGGGGGTGTTTTCGTGGTCGAGGCGCTCTCTGTCATCTTCCAGGTCGGGTCTTATAAATACCGTGGAAAGCGGATCTTCCGCATGGCGCCAATCCATCATCACTTCGAATTAAAGGGTGTGGCGGAGCCAAAAATTATTGTCCGGTTCTGGATCATTACGATTATTTTGGCGCTGGTGGCAATCTCGACCTTGAAAATGAGGTAGGGGATTCGGAAAACCGAAGTCAAGAAATAAGAGAATGGTGTCGAGGCTGCACATTTTACAATAACGGATAACCACCTGAAAAAGAAGGGGGCATTTTGAAAGCTAAAGTATATATCGAAACATCGATTATCAGCTATCTTACTGCACGTCAAAGCAACGACATCCGTGCA
Source organism: Pedobacter sp. (assembly GCA_041672425.1). GTDB lineage: Bacteria > Desulfobacterota > Desulfuromonadia > Geobacterales > Pseudopelobacteraceae > JACPFJ01. The sequence goes on from JBAYZR010000012.1 coordinate 8,010, forward strand.
ATGGCCAACCAGAATGTCACCATCGAATGGTGGGAGACGCAGCGGAGCAACTACGATGTATTTATCTCGGAATTCGTAATTGCTGAAGCCAGTCTTGTTCATCCTGATGCAATAAATCGTCGTCTTGAAGCAATCGCTGATATAGTGGAGCTACAAGCAACAGAGGAGGTACGAGTATTAGGTCAAGAACTCATCCGTCGTCATGCTCTGCCCGTGAATGCCGAAATTGACGCTTATCATGTGGCTATTGCAACCGTGAACGGCATGGAATATTTGCTGACTTGGAACTGCACACACATTGCTAACGCTCATACACGGCCTAAAATTGAGGCCACCTGCCGGGCACTTGGTTACGAGCCGCCCATCATCTGCACACCGCAAGAACTGACAGAGGAGGTTTAGGCTATGTGGAAAGATCCCATCGTCACAGAGACACGCTCTCTCAGAGAACAATATGCCAATCAGTTTGGTCACAACGCTGATGCAATATTCCAAGATATACTGCTAAGGCAAGCTGCATCTGGCAAAAAGCTGGTTTCGTTCCAGCATCGCGAACCTGCTCTAAGAGACCCCGGAGGGGTCTTAAAATAATAGATAAATTGAATAAAAATGCGATGTTTCACCCCGGCACAGCAAGCTCCAGCTTGGTAACGAGAAAAAACAGCATTGACTTCAGAACCATTTGTGTACACAATTGAATACACAAATGGAGGATATAAACCATGAAATTTTTAAGCGTACGTGATTTAAGAAGCAAGTCTGCCCAGGTCTGGCAGGATCTCCCGTCGGAACGGGAACTGATCATAACAAGCAATGGCAGGCCAATAGCCATTCTTGCGGCAATAAACGAGTCGAACCTTGAAGAGTCGCTGACGGCATTCCGGCAAGCACGCGCAGTGGAGGCAGTCGCCAGCCTCCAGTGCCGATCTGCAAGCCAGGGTAGCAACAAGATCAGCTTTGATGAAATTAACGCCGAAATCAGGGCTGTCCGCAAAAACCGAACTTCCGTAACATGAATATCGTTCTCGATACCAATGTTCTTGTTGCCGGGCTTTTGTCGCCGTTCGGGTCTTGCGGGGAAATAGTTCGCATGGTTTCATCCGCTGAACTTGTTCTTTCATTTGATGCACGCATTCTGACGGAATATAGAGAAGTTCTTGCTCGTCCGAAATTCAAGTTTGACAATGACAAGGTTGCCGCCCTCCTTGACTACATGGAATACCGTGGGCGCACGATTGCCTCATCGCCTCTTCTGAAATCACTGCCGGATCTTGATGATGAGCCGTTTCTTGAGGTTGCGCTTGCCGCACAAGCAACATGCATCATAACTGGCAATCATGTTCATTTCCCCCCTGAACTTTGTCTGGGAGTAAAGGTTTTTTCTCCAAGTGATTTTCTGACATTCTATAAAACGCAGCAGATAGCCATCGGCTAAACCGGACAAGAGAGCGTACCAGTACCATTGTTTTTATCAAGGACCGTACAAAAATGAAACTAAGCGGGAAACAGATCCTCGTTGTCGGCCTGGCCAAGACCGGCATAGCCTGCGCACGCTTTCTGGCCTCAAAAGGGGCGCTGGTGACAGTGACAGACATGCGTAGCAAAGAGGCTTTGGCCGGGCCTTTGACCGAACTGGCCGGTATTCCCGTCAGATGGGAACTGGAACGTCACGAAAAAGCAACCTTTCTGGCCAGTGACCTGATCGTGGTCTCCCCAGGGGTGCCCATGGACCTGCCGCAACTGGTAGCGGCTTGCAAGGCCGGCAAGGAAATAATAAGCGAGATCGAACTGGCCAGCCGCTTCATCCATAAACCGCTGGTGGCCATTACCGGCACCAATGGCAAGACCACGACAACCACCCTGACCGGCGAGATATTCCGTGGCAACGGCTACCAAACCTTTGTGGGAGGCAACATCGGTAACCCGCTGATCGAGCTGGTGGAGACAGGCGATCTGGTGGACCGTGTGGTGGCCGAGATCAGCTCCTTCCAGCTGGAGTGGATCAACTCCTTCCGCCCCACTGTAGCGGCCTTGCTCAACCTGAGCGAGGATCATCTGGACCGCTATGCCAGCTATCAGGAGTATATCGACACCAAACTGCGCATCTTCGAGAACCAGACTACAGAGGATTTTGCTGTCATCAATCGTGACGACCCGATTGTGTGGCAATATGCGCAAACAGTCACAGCACAGGTTTTCCCCTTTAGCCGGAAGCAGGAACTGGACGAGGGGATCTTCCACTGCAACGATGTAATATGCTTCCGCCACAACGGCCATGAGGAGTATTTCCCCACAGCAGCCATCCGTCTCCAGGGGGTGCATAACCTGGAAAATATCATGGCTGCCCTGGCTTGCTCTCTGTTGCTCGGCTGCCGGACGGACAAGACCCTTGAAACGATCCAGGGCTTCGAGGCGCTCCACCACCGAATGGAGTTTGTCCGCCAGGTAAATGGCGTAAACTACTACGAGGACAGCAAGGCCACCAATGTAGGCAGCGTGGAAAAAGCGCTGGAGAGTTTCGAGGTCATCACCCTGATTGCAGGCGGCAAGGACAAGGGCGGCTCATATGCGCCACTGGTACCTTTAATCAAGGAACGGGTACGGCATCTGATCCTGATCGGTGAGGGGGCAGACAGGATGCAGACCGAGTTGGGGAATCTGACCGATACACATCAGGTTGCAACTCTTGAAGAGGCGGTCACTCTGGCGGCAAGCATCACAGCCCCGGGCGGGACAGTGCTGATGTCCCCGGCCTGCTCCAGTTTCGACATGTTCCGCGATTACGAAGAGCGCGCACAGCGCTTTGTCGCAGCAGTAAAAGGATTGTAGGGGCGGCCCCATGTGGCCGCCCTGGTGGCAATGGCCGAATATGACACCCCTTGGCGGTCGGCCCCTGGTGGCAATGGCATTGCCGGTGAAGCGAAGATGCCAACAAGGCAACCACATACACCAAGGGCAACCACATGGGGTTGCCCCTACGGGACAATATGAAACTGACACTCAATAAGCTGGAAGATTATGACCTGACCATCATGCTGATGGCCATTGCCCTGACCTGTTTCGGGGTGGTAATGGTCTATTCGGCCTCATCGGTAATGGCTGCCAAGCGCTTCCACGACAGCTTCTTCTTCCTGAAACGACAGGGTCTTTTTGCAATTCTCGGCTTCGCCATCATGCTGACAGTCATGCGCGTAGATTACCATATTTGGAAACAACTGGCGGTGCCGGCCCTGCTCCTGTGCCTGGTACTGTTGGGAATAGTGTTGATTCCCGGCATAGGCGGCAAGGTCGGTGGTTCATCGCGATGGATCAAGCTGCCTGGATTTAACCTGCAGCCCTCTGAAATGGCAAAATTGGCACTGATCATGTATATGGCCTACTCCCTGGACAAGAAGCAGGACAAGGTCAAGTCCCTGGCCTCCGGCTTCATCCCCTACATGATCGTACTGATGTTCCTGATCTGCCTTCTGGTACTGCAACCCGATCTGGGCGGGGCGCTCACCCTGGCGGCAGTCGCCATGACCATGCTCTTTGCAGCCGGTACGCGCCTGACCTATATCTTTTCCATGTTCCTGCTGGCGCTCCCCTTGCTGGCCTACAAACTGAGCAGGGGATACCACAAAAACCGTATTGACGCCTTTCTTGACCCCTGGAGCGATCCGGAAGGAAAAGGATTCCAGATCATCCAATCCTGGCTTGCCCTGGGAACCGGTGGTGTCTTCGGGCAAGGCTTGGGGGAAGGCAAACAGAAGCTCTTTTATCTCCCCGAAGCGCACACCGACTTCATCCTCTCCGTGGTCGGCGAAGAACTGGGTTTCCTCGGAGTAGTTGTGATCATCGGCATGTTCTTCCTGCTGGTGCAGCGGGCCATGCGCATCTCCGTGGCGGCCCCGGACACATTCGGGCGTTTTCTGGCACTGGGAATTGCTGTGCTGTTCGGCATCGAAGCAACAGTCAACATGGGAGTCGTCACCGGCATGCTCCCCACCAAGGGGTTGGCTCTGCCATTTATCAGCTATGGTGGCAGCTCGCTCATGATAAGCCTGTTTGCGGTTGGGATACTGCTAAACATCTCATCCGGCCTGAAGATATCCAGCATTAAGGCACTCGGCAAAGAATAAATGTTCCATATAACGTTCAGATTTGGGTCGGAGTTTGCCGTGCCGATTGAGCAAAACCGCAGGCGTAGCAATGCTACGTTGAGGATTTTGCGATTGAGGCACGGCGAAATACGGCCCAAAGATGAAATGCAAGATGGATATTTATTCTTTGCCGAGTGCCTAACCTGAAGGAGGACAAATGAGACTGATTATCGCAGGCGGTGGCACTGGCGGCCACCTGTTTCCCGGCATTGCCGTGGCCGAGGAATTTCTTGCGCGCGACCCTCAAAATGAGGTCATCTTTGTAGGAACCGCTCATGGCATCGAGGCACGGGCGGTTCCTGCCGCCGGATACCGTCTGGAGTTGATCTCCGCTGCCGGAATACGCGGCAAGGTCAGTATCAGTCAGTTCAAAGGGGCGTGCATGATGCTATACGGTTACGCCCAGTCACGAAAAATCCTGAAGGCCTTTCAGCCTGACATGGTATTGGGGGTAGGTGGATATGCCTCGTTGCCGATGGTGCTGGCTGCCCGAGGCATGCAGATCCACAGCTTCATTCACGAGCAAAACGCCATCCCCGGCATGAGCAACAAACTGTTGGCAAAATTCGTAGATCAGGTTTTCATAACCCTGGAAGAGTCCGCCACCTTCTTCCCGAAACAAAAAACCACCCTGACCGGTAATCCTCTCAGGCGTCAGATCCTGCATCAGGCAGCCATTTCTAGCGGAGAGCAACCCCGGATTGACGGGCAGGGGCGTTTCAGGTTGCTGATCTTCGGCGGCAGCCAAGGGGCTCATGCCATCAACATGGCCATGATTGCCGCTCTGCCACTTCTGGAGCAAATCAGCGCTAAACTGGAGATCACTCATCAGACCGGGTCACAGGATGCCAGCCAGGTTTCCGAGACGTACCAACGACACGGTTTTGATGCTACGGTTCGTCCCTTTATCGATGACATCGCCACTGCCTATAAACAGGCTGACCTGGTGATCTGCCGAGCCGGGGCCACCACCATTGCCGAGGTGACCGCTTGCGGGCGCCCCGGCATCTTCATCCCCTTCCCGCATGCGGTGGATGATCATCAACGCTGTAATGCCGAGGCTCTTTTAAAGAAGGGGGCCGGATTCATGGTGCTGGAACGGGAATTGAGCGGAGAGAAGCTGGCCGGGATGATCAGCGAACTGATGAGCGATCCGGAAACGTTACAGCGCACAGCCCGATTGGCCTTTGGCCTGGCACGACTGGATGCGGCGGAGATCATCGTTGATGAGATGGTGAAAGGAGTTACAAATGTACGGAAAAATCGATAAAATCCACTTTGTCGGCATTGGCGGCATCGGCATGAGCGGCATCGCCGAGGTGCTATTGAATCTGGGTTACAAGGTATCCGGTTCCGATTTGAGAGCCTCGGACACCACCGAGCGACTGGCCGGATCAGGCGCCGAGGTCAGCATCGGCCACAAGGCGGAGAATCTGAAAAACGTCGATGTCGTGGTGATCTCCTCTGCCGTGCATGATGACAACCCTGAAGTTGTCGAGGCCAAGCGGCTGCATGTGCCGGTGATTCCGCGGGCCGAGATGCTGGCCGAGCTGATGCGGATGAAATACGGCATTGCCATCGCCGGTACCCATGGCAAGACCACAACAACATCCATGGCCGCCTCGATCCTGGGTCATGCCGGCATTGATCCGACAATCGTCATAGGCGGCAAACTGAACGCCATCGGCACCAATGCCCGGCTGGGCCAGGGCAAGTTCCTGCTTGCCGAGGCCGACGAGTCGGACGGCTCCTTTCTGCTACTCTCCCCGACCATCGCCGTGGTGACCAACATCGACGCCGATCATCTGGACTATTATTCCGGCGGTATCGAACAGATCAAGGATACCTTTGTTGAGTTCATCAACAAGGTTCCCTTCTATGGTCTGGCCGTACTCTGCCTGGATGACAAAAACATTTGCGCTATCCTGCCTCGGGTAAAAAAACGCTACATGACCTACGGCCTCTCCGCCCAGGCTGATATCCGCGCCACACACGTCAGGCATGACGGTTTTCTGACCTCGTTCGTGACCCACTACAAGGGGTACCGCCTGGGTGAGGTTTCCTTCCCGATGCCCGGCCCGCACAACGTGCTCAACGCAATGGCCTGCATCGCCGTGGCGCTTGAACTTGATGTGCCATTTAGCGCAATCCAGGAAGGTTTTGCCAAATTCGGAGGTGTCGGACGTCGTTTCACTGTCAAGGGTGAGCCGAACGGTATCATGGTGGTGGATGATTACGGCCATCACCCGGCCGAGATCAAGGCGACCCTTGCGGCTGCACGCCAGGGATGGCCTGAGCGGCGCATCGTAGCTGCCTTCCAGCCACATCGCTACACCCGCACACATGAACTGTTCGATGAATTTGTGACCGCGTTTTACGACGCCGACGTACTGGTTCTGACCGATATCTATGCTGCTGGCGAGCAGCCGATAGAAGGCGCCACGGCCGAGCGTCTTACCAGCGAAGTACTCCGTCACGGGCAGAAGGATGTAACATATATCGCTGATCGCGAGCTGATCCCCAAACATCTGGCCGGGATCGTCAAGCCGGGTGACATTGTTATCACCCTGGGTGCCGGTAATATCTGGCAACAGGCAGAGGCGCTGGTAAAACTGTTGGAAGGGTAGCGAGTCAACCGGTTACAAATGTAACCGATGGAAGTAGTCTGCTGAAGACCCGGAAAAACAAGGCAAGGAACTGCTCGGTGAATTGTCGGAGTTTCGCAGTATAAGATCTGTTGGGTAAGATGATATCTGATGCACTCGCAAATTCTATCTGTCATGCCGGAAGGCTTCTGTCCGGCATCCATGATTTCAGCAGGTTACAAGACTGGATTCCGGCTAAAATCCTGCCGGAATGACAATTTGCGAACGCATCATATCTATAATCTGGCGAAAAAGTTTTTCAGATTGAGATTGTTAGGCGAGTGACAGTAGTTCTGGAGTGAATGTTCCATTTAGGTGGATAACCGGTGCGTGTGTGAGCAAGTCAGCAACGAGCTGTTTATCAACTAGCTACACCTGCCTTTCAGACCAACACCCCAAAATGGCGGGATGACCGGATCTGGTCAATAAGGAGTTGGATACAGAAAAACAATAAAGAGGCAATTACATGGAAAAAGAGGCCAATTTCGCCGTTCAATGGCACTTGAATGATACATGCAATTTGAATTGTAGGCATTGCTACGGAAATGAGATACATGGTGAACTATCTTTTAATGATTTAACAAAAATAATTTCAGATATTTCATCGACTATTAATATTTGGAATAGTTTCACTCCTCTATCAAAGTCAATTAATTATACAGGTGGAGAACCTCTTTTATATAAGGATTTGTTTAAGTTAATAGATTACTCAAATAAAGAAGGTTTTTCGTCGGCTATACTAACAAATGGTACTTTAGTTGACAAAGAAAAGGCGCGAATAATAAGCAACTTAGAAGTAAACTATGTACAAATAAGTGTTGATGACATCTATGAACATCATGATTCGTTACGTGGACTCAAAGATGCTTTTAAAATGGCGATTCAAGGTATTGAGAATCTCGTTGAAGAGGGAATATTCGTAAACGTTTCATGTACGTTATCCAAACTCAACGTTGGAAGGATTGAGGAGATAATATCTCTTATGGCTACAGTTGGGGTATCATCCATACGTTTTCCGAGATTAATACCAATTGGGCGTGGAAGACAATTAAATCAAAATATACTGAGTAGTGCTGAAACTAAATCCGCATTCACGTATTTAGTTCAATTAAGTGATAAATATAGCAGTAAAATTGAAGTGATGATAGACGATCCGCTATTTGCATTATTAAACTCATCTCAAAAGTGTGAATCAACGTGTAATACAGAATCAAATATATTTTGCGAAGGCGCTTGTTCAATAGGTTTTACTGGTATTTGTATTATGCCAGATGGGACTTTGTACCCATGTAGAAAGATGCCTATACCACTTGGTAATGTTATGAAGACACCATTCAGAGACATCTGGATAAACTCTGAGGTGCTTAATAATATAAGAAATATAAATAACTTAAAGGGACATTGCGGAAATTGTTCGCTCTCATACAAATGCAAAGGGTGTAGAGCTATGGCATATGCTGTGTCAGGTGATTATTTAGGTAATGATATCCAATGTTGGAAAGACTGGGGGTTATAGGTGTCTACTATATTTATTAAAGTCAATGAATCTGCATGTGCAGCAATAAAAGAATATACTGAAGTAATATTCATAAATAATGAATCAAGGCTTCACCCGCAGAATTTATGGGTAGCCTTTGGCTCAGGCAGTTTTCCAAGTGTATGATATAAGGCTAGTTTTATGACTTCAAAGCTTTTAAACCCGTATGCTTTTTTCGTAGTCACTTTGGCTTTGTTGTTGAGGCCCTCTACAGCACCCAGGGCTATCAGTTCTTTTGCTCGAAACCAGTTGAGAATCAGACTTCGGTGAGAGCGCAGCATTTTGGCAATCTTCTTCATCGGATCGATGCGTGAGCGCATGGTTCGCTTGCACCATTGATCGAGAAATTTAGCGGCCCACCCGGCGCTTTTGTAGCTCCAGAATCGTTGGAAATCCTCCTTGAGGAGGTAGGCCCGAACGGTCTTCAGGTTAATGGCAACAAGCTCCTTAAGTTTGACCGCTTGTTTCTCAGTACAGTTTTCAGGGCGCTTGAGTAGACACCAGCGACTGCCGGTAAGTATCGCTTGCTTTCCTTTGGTTTTGAGTGTCTTGAATTCAGTAGCTCGAACTTTATCAATGGCCTTGTTCATATGGCTCATGATGTGGAAACGATCCAGAATATTGAGGGCCTGACTTGCCTTATCGGCCACAACCAGCAGGTAAGGTTTCCACATGTCGGTACAGACGAAGCGCAACAAAGACGAACGATCCGGGCCAAACTCATCGAAGAACCCAATCAATGTTTTCTTCGTGCGATCTTTGCCAATCCAGAGGAGCCTCTTGCAGCCGTTGTCAATCTGGTAAACCAGCGTCAGAAACTTGGAGCCTTTCTTTCTCCAGCAGATTTCGTCGATGCCGATTGCGGTTATGTTGTCCAGATTACGGTTGGCCAGACCCCAGGCAACAGCCATCTTTACAGCACGAAAGACGTTATCCCATTTGGTCTGGAATGCATCGGCTGTTTCTTTCCAGGAAAGGCGCTTTGCCCATCTGGCAAGAAACCAAGCGTAGGTGGTGGTCAGGTGATTCTTGCCTTCAGCCCATGGAATTCGTTCCACCTTGACGCCGCAACGAGGACAATCAACTCGCCGCATGGCATACAGGAAGAATACGGCGATGCCCCACAACGGAACAAACTCGAAGCGCCGAACCGGCAATGTGTCGTATCCGGGACCGGGTTTGTCGCAACCAGAGCAAACAGGACGACTACCCTTACGAGGACGGATTTCGATTTCAAGGAGCAATCGCGTTGCCTTTTCAACAAGACGGACAGCGCCATAAACAAAACCATGATGCAATTGAATCCGATTCAGGATAGACTTGAGTAGCATCCCGTTCTCCTTCTCTGTATTTGGTTTCTTGGTCGAAACACACAATGCCAGATTAGGAGACGGGATGCACTTTTATCGTTAAACAGGTTGAACTTTTGGCCTACGCATACTGAAATCTACCCACAAATTTCTCAAGAGAACCATTTTTATTTAACAGGGATAAAAAAGGATGACTGCAGGATACTTCAAAAGCAGAAAGTCTTTAAGCTTCGGGGTTAAAACCATAACGATCTGATCTTAAAGGTTTATCCCATGTATCTTTCTTTATCCCTGTAAAATAGCCTTTGATAGTAAAACCAAACCTTTGATTAACAGGGATGAAGGGGATAACAGCGGATACTTCAAAAACAAAAGAAAGTCCTTGGGTTTTACACCATAAAGACGGTGATTTTAGAGGTTTATCTTATGTATCTTTCTTTATCCCTGTAACAAGTATTTGTTTTATGGGTGTATTTATGATCTATGAAGAGCTAAAACTGCCATTTATGTTATAGTTCCCATAAGGTTTACTAACATCTTGTTTCATGGAGGTAATTCAAATGACATCTCTTGCCCGTACGGTAATGAACGAAGCACTGGGACTTCCTCCGCTTGAACGCGCAGGACTGATTGAAGAACTTCTGTCTAGCTTTGACCGTCATTCGCGTGCTGCTGTTGATAAAGTTTGGGCAATAGAAGCGGAACGCCGCATTGACGCTTATGATGCTGGTAAAACCACAGCTATTTCTCTCTCTGAATCACGGGCAAGGATCAATTGTCGATGAAGCTGCGAATTTTGGAGGAAGCCCAACTGGATTTGGAAGCCTCAGTTGACTATTATAACGGCGAATCTCCAGGGCTTGGCTACGAATTTGCCGATGAATTTTACCATACTATTGACCGTATTGTTGATAATCCGAATGCATGGCCTCCCGTTTCTAAACGTACGAAACGTTGTTTAACCCATCGTTTTCCCTATGCCGTAATCTACCAGATGCGGGATAGATGTCTTCTTATAATTGCCGTCATGCATCTGCACCGCCACCCGGATTTTTGGAAAGGACGTTCCGCTGAATAGATCACCTTTGACGTTAGAATCCTTAGTAATCGTTGTAATCACGAGGCTGAAAGAAAGGTTTTATCCCCTCCATCCCTTTTATATCCCTGTTAAATTGTTTTTCATGTTTTTAAAAGGTTCAAAGGAGTTTATTCTTGAATGCTGTTGGTGAAAAAATCCATGTAGTGCACCTGATCGGCAGTACCGGGCTGTATGGCGCCGAGCGCTGGATACTGGCGCTGATGCGGGCTCTTGATCCTGACAAGGTTCAATCTACTCTGATTAATCTCGTTGATGACCAGAATGAGGTCTCCGAGGTGGTTTCGGCCGCACATCAGCGCGGTTTGGCTGCCATGGATTTTTATACCGGCGGCAAGTTCAATCCGTTTTCGGCGGTTCGCATGGCACGGTGGGTGCGTGAACAGAACGTCCGGATCATACACGGGCATGGATTCAAGTCCGATGGATTTGGCCTGTTGACGAGCCGCATGGCTGGATGCAGGATGATGACGACACCACATGGTTGGAGTGTTGAGAAGGATAGAAAACTGCAACTGTATGAGCAGTTGGACCGGCTGCTTTTCAGGTTCATGGATCTGGTCTGCCCGCTTTCTCCTGAGTTGGCTGAAGGCTTAAAGGACTCCACGGTCGCTGCCAAGCTTAGACTTGTCTATAATGGAGTTGATATTGACGAAGTCAGGGCTGCGCAGTCGAGGGAGAAACGTCATACTGAAGACTTCGTGATCGGGTATATTGGCCGTTTAGTTAAGTTAAAAAATCTCGAAACATTGCTGAACTCGTTTCATATTCTGAAAGCTGAGAGGCCAAATGTCAGATTGATGATTGTTGGTGACGGCCCGGAGCGTTCAAATCTGGAGAGTCAGGCCAAACAGTTGGGTATTGGTGAACAGGTCGAGTTTCTTGGTTTCCGGGAAGACGCTGTTGCATTTTTGAAGGAGTTCGATGTCTTTGTGTTGCCTTCACTTTCGGAAGGTATTCCCCGCTGTATCATGGAGGCAATGGCGGCATCTGTGCCGGTTGTGGTTTCAGATATTCCGGGCAATCGCAATCTTGTCTCACACGGGGATACCGGCCTGATTTTTTCTACTGATGACAGTTGTGGTCTTGCTGAATTGCTCGTTCAAATAATGGACAACCCGGCAGAAGCTGCTGCGATGGCCATCCGTGGCAACAGAAAAGTAGAGGAGCAGTATTCGAACAGAAAAATGGCCGCAGAATATACTCGACTTTATCAGGAATTATTGGATCCGCACGCATGAAAATTCTTTTCCTGTCCCAGCGTGTCCCTTATCCACCCAACAAGGGGGATAAACTTCGTTCGTTCAACGAGATAAAGTACCTTTCCCGGTCTCATCAGATCTCTCTTGTCTGCCTCAGTGATAATGAGGCCGATCTCCATCATGCACAGGAACTTCGGGCGTATTGTTCATCGGTCGATATAGTGCAGCTTTCTCCTTTGCGCTCACGTATCAATGCCATGTTGGCCCTGTTTTCAGCAGTTCCTCTTACCTGCGCATATTTCTACTCGCCCGACCTACAGGAGCTGGTCACCCGAAAACTGCACGATGAGAACTTTGATCTGATCATGGTTTATTGCTCGTCCATGGCGCAGTACGTTGACAAGGTTTATCATATCTCCAAGGTGATTGACTTTGTGGATGTTGATTCCGAAAAATGGCAGCAATATGCCCATTATGCCCCATTCCCTAAGAATCTGATCTATCTGATGGAAAGCCGTCGGGTGCGGAACTATGAGGCAAGCCTGGCCCGAACATACCAACATTGTTTTCTGGTTTCGGAAAAGGAATGTGAGGATTTCCGAAATCTTGTCGCGGCAAGCGAAACCCTTACGCCGATACTGAACGGTGTTGATCTGGAAATGTTCCAGCCGGGTGCTGAACCATATAATCCTCATGTTCTGGTGTTCACCGGGGCTATGGATTATTTTGCCAACGTGGAGGCGGTTTTATATTTCACGAGAGAGATTTTGCCTTATATTCAATCGGTAGTGCCGGAAGTGGTCTTGCATGTTGTAGGCAGCAATCCGGGAGATGAACTCCGCGCTCTGGCCAAGAGCAACACGAGCATTGTGGTGACAGGGTTTGTTGAACATGTACAGCCATATATGGCGCAGGCTGCGGTGTTTGTGGCGCCGATGCGTATTGCCAGGGGGGTGCAGAACAAAATTTTGGAGGCAATGGCCATGGGAGTGCCGGTCGTGACATCATCTCTGGGCTTTGAGGGGATTTCGGCGCGTCCAGGTGTCGACATTTTTGTGGAGGACGAGCCAGAGGCTTTTGCCCGACAGGTGATCAGACTGATGACCGAGGCTGATCTTCGTGATTCGCTGTCACGATCTGCCAGAGCGATGGTCGAGCTCAAGTATGATTGGGCATCCAACTTGCGCCAGTTGGACGTGGTTCTTTCCGGGGTTGTTGCCAAATGGAGTAAGGGAGTCAGAATAAACTGATATACCAAGTTTTACCGGATGTTCCCTTATATTTTTCAACAGCATGAGTAATAACAGTAGGTTGGCTTATTTTATGCATAAATGTAGCCACTAAATTATTATATTTAATACATTATTTACTTGATAATACGGTTTATAATTGATATTTTAGTGCCACTATGTATTTAGACACCGTAAAAAATAAGCA
>JBAYZR010000013.1:0-20749 GCA_041672425.1 Pedobacter sp.
CTTTACCACGGGGAATTGTTGAGTGCTGAGATCATGGCAGGTCTTCTGGCTCGCGATTCATCCTCCGGGCGCCTTCCCGGTCTTTCGACCAGTGACATAATGCCCTTCGTCCTCGCTTACAGCGGCGGGTCCGCGGGGGAATGGCTCTGTTAAAGCGTCACCCCTCTTCCCTATCAAGCCCTTGCGGGCACCGTGATCCGATATTCAGTTTTCATGTTTACAATTCTTGTGCTTGATAGCACAGTCTGATGTCATACGTCAAGTTGGAGCCCGCAACCAAGGAGGAAAAAGAGAAAAAGGGGACAGATTTATTTTTGACGAAGGAAAACTAAAAAATAAATCTGTTCCCTTTTTTCCGTACTTATTTGCCAAAGACCTTGCGCAATAATTCTGTCCCGCGGGCAGCGGGATTAGTCCTGATTTTTTTCTCCTCCTCACCAATCATCAGAAAAAGCCCATCCACAGCCTTTGTAGTGACATAGTGATCCAGATCGAGCGATGCCATGGCGCCGGAAGCAAATGGGATTGCCGCTGCCTTATCAGCTAACTGTGAGTAGGCCCTGTTAACTCCGGTTTCCTTCATGCTTGATGTGACAACCGGCTTAAAGGAGGAAAATATCTTATCGCCGGTTTTCTGCTTGAAGTACTCTGTCGCAGAGGTGCTGTTCCCTTGCAGGATCTTACGGGCATCTTCGAATGTCATCGCTTTGAGTGCGGTGACAAAATACTCTGTTGCCTGCGGCGCTGCCTTTTCTGCTGCCCGGTTCATCGTAAGAATGAACTCGTCCACTTGTCCCTGGAATCCTGCCCGTCCCAGCAGATCTACAGCGCCTCGAATCTTTTCCGGCAGAAGGATCTTGACAATCTGATTCCCAAAATATCCGTCGCGCTTTGAAACCGCCTTGACGGCATTTGTAGCGCCAGTGGTGAGCGCCTCCTTCAACCCCTTGACGATGGTCGTATCATTGAGGTCTTGACTCTGAGCAGTCGGCACACCCAACTCTTTAGTGAGATCATCAAAAAAACCAGCCTGAGATTCGGTTGAAAAAGATGCAATGCACAGGGAACAGAAGAAAATGAGCAAACAGTTCATACGACCTCCAATTCATCGTGAATTCAGGTATAACGCCTGATGTTCTCCCCCAATATAAAAACAGCCCCTAGCCATCTCATGGGGTGGCTTGAAGCGTTATTAACTGCCAGTCAAACCGATCAGGTTGAAGTTTACATGGAATGAGGTGTTGCCGGGGCGGTCGCTTAATGAGAGATTGACGCTCCAGCACTGGTGGCGGTATTCAGCTGAGTAGGTTGATTCAAGGAACCCGGGGCGGTCAAAGGAATAGCGGGTGGTGTAGCCAAATATCCAGGGTTTGACCAGTTTGGTGGAGAGGCGCGCCTCCATATACTCCACCTCGTTGCGTGACATGCTGTAGCTGGCAGCGGCGGTGGAGCCACGTTTGTCGTCGAACTCTACGCCTGGCGCCACTCTGGAGAGTTGCCGGTCATAGACATTGTAACGACCGTCCAAGGTCAGTCTGAGTTTGGGGTGCAGCCATGTGTCCGACTCCAGAATAACATCCGTCAAGTGGCGATTGGCATCAACCAAGGTCAGCAGGTCGCGCCTGGTCCCCTCAAAGCTGTAGCCCTGCATTAGCTTAAGTCGCATCAGGTCGCGATATTCGGTCGTTTCCCCGTTTTTAAACTTGCCACCCAGATGATTGGTTATTGAGTAATAGACGATGTTTTGCAAAACCAGGCGGTCGCTATAGTCGTAAAAGGGAAGACGCGCCTGGTCCCGGTCCGGTGTGAAGCTATAGGTGATCTCCGGGACGATTTCATGACGCAGTTTTTTAGTGTATTCCCCGTCAATGGTGAAAATCCTGTTGAAGGAGGATGAAAAACGAGCTCCGATTTCCGGCAATATATCTCCATCGCTTCCTTTGATAGAGCTTTTTTCAGGAATCCGGTCAGTGGCGTAGGCTCGCAGGTGGGCGCCGAAAAAGGCAGATGCGTGAAGATATTCGGGCAGTTCCGGCGCCAGGGTCAGGCGGGGGAAGGCGTGCAGGCGCTGTCCGCTGGGGCCGGCTTCCCGGTAGAAGTTGGTGGCGCTGGTATCCAGATCGAAATAAAGCGGTGTGGCGCCTATCTGTTGCCGGACTGCGGCCAGGCCGATCTCGGGCAATGTCTGCAGGGTTTGTTTGTTGTCACCAGCGTAAAGGTCATCGATATAACGCATGTTGGCTGTAAGGGCGTAGTGTTGCCAGGTTTTCAGAAAGTTGGCGGTGGAGTCGTTGGATTGACGGTTATAGTCGCCGCTCTTCTCGCCAAAGTCGCTTAAAAAGCTCCGGTCTGTAGTCAGATTTATCGATGTGCGCAGATTCATGTCCGGAGCGAATATCTCCTTGTGGTTCTGGGCAATCTGGCCGCGCCAACGTTCATCAAGCAGGTCGTAGATCAGATAACCGTTAATAGAACCTTCGCTGCTGCGTTTGCGTGCGTAGCGATATTCCGCACCGATGCCGATGCCGCGTTTGCTCTGCAAATCAAGATCGAAAAGCGCATCCTGGTTAGGGGCAATGACCCAGTAAACAGGGATGTCAACCTGTGCCCCACGCGTGTTGGAATAGCCGAAGCGCGGAAAGAGGATCCCTGACTTGCGATCCCGCACCACGGGAAAAGCGATCCAGGGAAGGTAGATAGCCGGCTTGTCCTTGATGTAAAATATAACGTTTCTGCCAATTGCATAGCCCAAAAGATTTACATTCAACTCCTCTGCGCCGAACTTCCAGCTCGGGTTAGGAAGGTCACAGGTGGTCAGTTCGGTCTTGTACAGTCGCAGTTTGCTCTCATCCTCACGGATGATCTTTTCACCGCTGAAGGTGATATTTCCCTTGCGCACATTGAGAGTCCCATGATCCAGTTCCACTCTACCCGTTGCCACGTCAATGGTTAATTTTTCACCCCGCAGGATGTCTTCACCCTTGGTCATGACGATGCCGCCAGTGGCGATCATTATCCCGGTAGAACGGTTATATGAAGCCTGTTTGGCGGTGAGAACCATTCCTTCCGATTCTATGATTACGTTGCCTCTGGCGTTGAATGTGTCATTAGCCTGGTCGTGATCCATGTTGTCGGCTTTGATGGCGATCCCCTCGCCAGCCGGGAGATTGACGGCAGCATTGCAGACGGCAATTGGCGGCATTGCAAGACAAACAAACAGCAGCAGTAGGCGGATCAGTTTCATAATGTCCGGTAATCTTCCCTTGTAAACAGGATAGTGCGTTAGCCAAATTATTTTCAGCAAGAAGATCGCAGAAAATAATTTGTAACTTACTAACCCCGTATCCCTTCGTAGTGTGTGTCAGCAAGCCATGCCTTTGCTTCCCCGACAGTAAACAGCGAGCCGCATACCAGAATCAGATCATCTTCCCCGGCATCAAGTTGCGCGGATCTGATTCCGTTACCGACGCTATCGCAGACCGTGGTATCTATGCCGCTATCCCTGAGAATGCCGGCCAAGACCGTAGCGTCAAGGGCTCGCTCGATCGCTGGTGTGACCGCATAGGCTCGGTGCGCCTTGTCCGCCAATGGGGCGAATATCTGGCGGGTATCCTTGTCGGCCATAACGCCTGTTACCAGTATAAGCCTCCGGTAGTGGTAGTCGCAGAGCGCTGTTGCCAAGGCAGTGGCGCCAGCCGGGTTGTGGGCTCCATCCAGCAGGATGGGAGGTTGACCGGGAACCAGTTCCATGCGGCCAGGCCAATATGCGTTGCTTATCCCGGCATCCATGGCGATGTCTGAAATAGATGTGCCATTGCTGTCAAGGATTTCTGCGGTAGCCAGGGCCAGTGCGGCGTTCTCGGCCTGATAGCAGCCAGGGATGCCGGGTTTGAACCTGGAAATTGTAGCAGAAAGACCGCGGTACGCAAGGATCCCGTTGTTGTCCCAGGTAGCGGAAAAGTCCTGATCGGCACAGCATAAGACATTGTTCCCGCGGTCGCTCTGTTCCCGGATAACCCTAAACACCTCGGGTGTCTGGAGCGCTGCTACCAGAGGTGTCCCCGGTTCGGCAATGCCGCATTTTTCAGTGGCGATTTCAGTCAGGGTTGTGCCCAGGTAATCACTGTGATCGAGAGAGATGGGGGTGATAACCGTCATGATGCCGGGCATGGCGGCGGTTGCATCGGAACGTCCTCCCATACCGGCCTCCATTACGGCCAGGTCAACCTGTTCTTCTGCAAAAATGAGGGCTGCCAAGGCAGTAACTATCTCAAAAAAAGTTGCCTCATCCGGGGCTTTTGTCAGTACGGTGTCCAGAAACGATGAAAGACGGTCAGAACAAATATCCAGTCCATTAATGCGAAAACGCTCGTTGAAGTTGACCAGATGCGGGGAGCTGAACAGTGCGGTACGATGCCCTGCGCTGTATAAGATGGAAGAGAGAAAGGCAGACGAAGAGCCCTTGCCGTTGGTGCCGACAACATGGATACTCCGGAATGACTGCTCGGGATTACCGAGGCGCTCAAGCAGGAGACGTACCCTGGCAAGGCCGGGGCGGATACCGAAACGCCGACGGGCGTAGAGTTTCTCCAGTGTGTCGGCCAGCGGCATTTCAGGCAGCAAAATGGTGCAGCATCTTCAGGATTGATGAGAGTTTTTTACGCATCTCTGTACGTGGGATGATAATATCCACCATGCCGTGGTCGAGCAGATATTCAGCCCTTTGAAACCCCTCGGGAAGCTTCTGGCGTATGGTTTGCTCAATGACTCGCGGTCCGGCAAAACCGATCAATGCCTTGGGCTCGGCGATATTGATGTCTCCCAGCATGGCAAAGCTGGCTGTGACCCCGCCGGTGGTCGGGTCGGTTAGAATCGAGATAAAGGGGATGCCGGCCGCCTTGAGTTTGGCAAGGGCTGCGGAAGTTTTTGCCATCTGCATCAGCGACAGGATACTTTCCTGCATGCGCGCTCCACCTGAGGCAGAGATGACTATCACTGGCTGGCGCTGTTTCAGGCCCCGCTCAATGGCGCGCGTGATTTTCTCGCCTACAACGCTCCCCATGCTTCCACCCATAAAGGAAAAATCAAAGATAGCCACCTGCACGCCAGTGCCATCAATGGCGCCTTCAACACAGATAACGGCATCCTTGGAGCCTCCCTTGGCAAGGGCGGCATTGATGCGATCCTGGTAACTCTTGGCATCCTTGAATTTCAGAAAGTCCACCGATGTCATGTCGGCATCAAATTCCTGCCAAGCGCTGCCATCCAGCAAGAGTTCCAGGCGGCGACGTGCAGAAATGCGGTAGTGGTGTCCACATGCAGGACAAACATTCATATTGGCGTCGATATCCTTACCGAGAATGGTTTCAGAACATCCAGGACATTTGATCCACATCCCTTCCGGAACCTTTATTTTCTTCCCTTCGGATTTGTCTATGCCTGCTTTTGCTTTATTGAACCAGCTCATGGTGACCCTCGCACGGATTTAAAGTAATGCTCAAAAAAGCTTACCAAAGTGAAATAGCTAGGTAACAGAAACGATCTTGGGTGTCAAGTTAGAACGATTCGGAGGAGATGGCCTGTTTAAGAGCGCTGACAAAGCCTTTGACCTCATGCTTCAGCTGTGCGCCGGAATACTGCTGGAACAATTTGACGATTGCGCTTCCTACAACCACCCCATCGGCCAACCCGGCCACGCTGGCGGCTTGTTGGGGGGTTGAGACGCCAAATCCGGCCACGATGGGTAGCTTGATCTTTGTACGAATCCGGCCAAGTTCGGCGGCAAGGGTGGTGGAAACCTCCTGGCGGGTTCCGGTGACGCCGGTGACCGTAACATAGTACAGGAAGCCTCCTCCCAGTTTGGCGACTGTGGCGACACGTGCCTCGTCGGAAGTGGGAGTAAGCAGGAAGATCACATTTAATCCGCAGGTGTTGGCATATTGGAGGAACCCGCCAGACTCTTCGGGCGGCATGTCAACCAGGAGAACACCGTCTATCCCAGCCGTTGTCGCATCGTGCGCGAATCGTTCATATCCGTAGGCATGGATCGGATTAAGATAGCCCATCAGGATAATAGGGATGGCAGAAGTGGTTCGTACCATGCGAACCATTGCCAGAATCCCTTCCAAAGTGGTTCCGGCAGTCAGGGCTCGTTCCGATGAAAGTTGGATGGTGGGGCCATCGGCCATTGGATCTGAAAATGGCATGCCCAACTCGATAATATCGGCGCCCGCCTCATCAAGCAGATGAATCATCTCAGCCGTGGTGTCCAGGTTCGGGTCGCCAGCGGTGATAAAGGTCACCAATGCTTTGCTATTCTGTTTCCTCAGGCTTGCGAAACATTGATTCAGTCTGTTCATTGCGCCATATCCGTGTGAAGTTGGTAGAATTAAATGCTAAAGCCGGACATCTCCTTGTCCAGCAGTTCAATCTGCTTTGTTAGGCCTGTTACGGATACTTCCAAGACCTTGGCTGATTCAGAGTTGGATACGGATGATAGCTGGATGTTAGCGACCGCCTTGGCAAACATGGCGCTGCTCTGACGTTGTTTTTGACAGCCATCGCGAATCCGGTCGATCATGGTGGTGATATTTCCGGTTGAATTGGCGATCAGGTTGCCGGCACGACTCTGTTCCCGGGTTGATGTGCGCACGTGGATGCTCAGATCCTTGATCCGTTCTACGGCAGCGGCAATGAGTTCGCTCCCTTTAGAATGCTCTACGGATGACTGGGCGATGTGCCCGACCATTTCTTCAACGCTCTCCATGGCCTCTTTGATGCTCTGACTCCCACGGGCCTGTTCAACTGTAGCACGGGCGATTTCGCGGATCTGGCCGCTGGCTTTTTGTACCCCGCTGACTATTTTCTCCAGAGCGGTTCCGGAACGCTGGGAGAGTTTCTCTCCTTCGCTGATACTATCTTCGGCCCGGTTGATTGCATCAACTGCACGACGTGTTTCATCCTGTACCCCCTGGATGACGGCGGCAATCTCGCGGGTGGAACTACTTGTGCGCTCGGAAAGTTCCCTGATTTCATCAGCAACCACGGCAAAACCCTTGCCATGTTCTCCGGCTTGGGCGGCAATAATGGCAGCGTTGAGGGCCAGCAGGTTTGTTTGGTCGGCCACCTCGTCAATTACGGAGAGAATGGCGCCTATGTCATTTGCTCGTAATGACAGGTTTTCAATGACTTCAGCGGTTATGTGTGACGATGAACGGATGGCCTGCATGCCGGCGATAGCCTCTTCAGAC
Source organism: Pedobacter sp. (assembly GCA_041672425.1). GTDB lineage: Bacteria > Desulfobacterota > Desulfuromonadia > Geobacterales > Pseudopelobacteraceae > JACPFJ01. The sequence goes on from JBAYZR010000013.1 coordinate 7,251, forward strand.
GCTTTTTTACCGATTTCAGCGTCATATTTTACCCCTTCCGAGATAGCTGCGGTGTCCATGGCATTCTTTTCCACCTGTTTGATAGTGGCATCCATCTCGGAAATGGCAGAAGCCGTAGTGGTGGAGGCATCCAGAAGATTAACGATACTGGCGCCGATCTGCTTGATGGAAGCTGCCATCTCCATGATTGATGAGCTGGCCTCATCCAGGGTATTTCCCAGTTTGTCGGCATTCAAGGCCACTTCCTCAATGCTGGCGGCCATCTCAAGGACCAATACAGATGTTTCCGAGGCAGAAGAAGATAGTTCTTCCACACCGTTGGATACTTCGAGGTCTGACTCGTTGATGCGCTCAACAGCCTGGGATGTTTCGCCAATGACAGTTTCCTGGAGATGAGCGGAGGAGACTACCTGGCGGGCCGCTTTTTCGATGTTGTTATCAATGGATGTCAGTATCTCGGTGGCAGAACTGACACGGGTAACCATGCTATGAAGATTTTCTGCCATGGTGTTCATGGCCGATGCAAGTGCACCGATTTCGCCACCACTGGTGATCGTAAGACGGGCGTCGAGCCGACCATTTGCCACGGAGCGGGCAAAGTCAACGCATGCACGCAACGGTTTGGTTATAGATTCGGTAATGACATACGAAAAGATGGAGATTAGTCCGATAAGAAGCAAGGTTACCAGGACCGAGATGACAATCTTGGTACGAATGCTGGCGGATACCATTTCCTCGGCCTTGTAAACATCCTGGCGGATGGTTTCGACCATAGGTGCAACGGCCTTTATAAAGGTGTTAAAGCGCTCGGTCTGGATGCCGGAAATCAGGGTTCTGGCGTTGATTCCGTTTCCTTTGTTAACCTCCGTCAATATATCCTCAAGCAGCGTTTTCTTATATTCACTCCAGATAAACTTGGCTTTATTGATACTCTCCAGTTTATTGGTTAATTCGACAGACTCCATCACTTTGCAGAAATTCAGGTCTATGTCACCCGTCAGTCCATTGATAAAGGCTATTTTTTTATCCACAGCAACCTTGTCCGTCTCCTGAACAACGTTTTGCACTTCAGTGTTGATCTGATAAAGGTTGGATTTGAGAAGGGCAATGCTTTCAAGAGCATCCATGTCTTTCCGGATGGTTTTATAAGCAGGCCCACCAATTCTTACACTGTTTATGAGGCAAAGGCTGATAACAGTCACAATGAGCATGCCGACAAATGCCACTGCCGAGAGCATCAACATCCTGGTGCGCAGTGTCAGGCCTTTGGCATTGAGCGGAGACGTGTTTCTCTTCACGGACAGCTCCTTATGAAATGGCGGCAAGTTGGGAAGTAATAAGAAAAAAAGCCGCTCGACTATAACAGAGCGGCTGCTTTCTTATCAAGAAGAAAAGACTTTTGCTTAATAGGCCTCGGAATCCCCCAGAACATCCTCGTTGGTGACCCTGGCGCGAAAGATACGGTAGATCCAAATCTTATAGGCAATGACAATCGGTACAAAGATAAACGCCACTATTGCCATGACCTTGAGGGTATATGGATTAGAGGATGAGTTGTAGATTGTCAGATTCGAAGCCGTATCAATGCTGGATGGAATCAGATTCGGAAAGAGCCCCGCTATTCCGGTGAAACAGACAAAGGTGATGGTCAGGCAGGAGAAAATAAAGGCCCTGTGCAGCTCTGATTTGATGGTAAAAACCTTGATCAGCAATAAAGAAAGCACGGCAATGACCGGAATAATCAACAACAGAGGAGTCTTGAGGTAGTTGTCATATAACCTTGTGGCCGGGTAGGTGTATCCAATGAATGTTACTGCAACAATCATTAATGGCAGCCAGAGCCTGCTTGCCATGTTTTCGGCCCGCTTGGCCAGGTCTCCGGTGGTCTTTATTGCTGCATACAGAGATCCGTGCACGGCAAAGAGCATCACGAACAGCAGACCGGTCAGGAGGCCATAGGGGTTGAGCAGCGTTAGCAGGGAGCCGTCATATGCAAAGGTAACAGTGTTGAAATCGTTGCGCATGGGGATACCCTTGAAGATGTTGCCGAAGGCCACGCCAAACAGTAGTGCAGGCAGGAAGCTTGATACCGTGATGGCCTTGTCCCAGGCTGCTTTCCATGCGAGACCTTCCATCTTACCTCGAAACTCAAAGGCTACACCGCGCACGATCAGGGCGAACAACAACAACAGCAGAGCAGTGTAGAGGTTGCTGAACATAAGGGCGTAGGTGGTTGGAAAGGCCGCAAAGGTGACTCCGCCGGCGGTAACCAGCCATACCTCATTACCATCCCATACCGGCCCAACCGTGTTGATCAGAACGCGCTGCTCAGTATCGTTTTTTGCCAGGAAACCGGACATGAAGCCCATGCCCAGAACAAAGCCGTCCAGCATGAAATATACTGCCCAGAGGACTCCCCACAGGACAAACCAGGTGATCTGAAGTTCCATGGATCAATTCCTCCCTTCGGTTTTTATGATACCGGACAGGTCGTTGTCCGGGCCTTGTTTGGCATATTTAGTCAGCAGGTAGATGTCGATCAGACCCAGGCCGCCATAAAGAACGGTAAAGCCCAGCAGCGATACCCATACCTGTGCGGCGCTTATATTCTTTGAGACGCCGGCTGCGGTCTTGAGTACGCCGTAGACGATCCAGGGTTGACGGCCTACCTCTGCCACGATCCAGCCCAATTGATTGGCGATATAGGGTAGCGGAATAGAAAGCAGTATAATGGTCAGGAAGAGCCGGTAATCCTCAAGATTTTTCTTGCGGGAAAGAAATACTGCAACCAGGCTGGCCAGTATGAAATACGTTCCCAGGCCCACCATTGCACGGAAACTTAAAAATACCGGCAAAACCGGCGGGCGTTCATCACTGGGGAAGTCTTTCAGGCCTTTGACCTCGGCGTTTGGATCATGAAAGGCCAGGATGCTGACCATATTGGGGATAAACAGGCGTTCAACTGAATTGCGCTCATTTTTTTCGTCAGGAAGCATAAATAGGTTCATTCCAACGCCTCGCTGCGTATTCCATACCGATTCCATGGCGGCGAATTTTGATGGCTGAACCTTGGCGACCTCTACGGCATGGAAATCACCAATCACGCCTACCAGGACGGCAGACAAAAGCCCGAATAGTGCGGCCTGTTTGAAAGAACGTTTGAAAAATTCCAGTTCGTTCTTGCGTAACAGATGCCAGGCAGAGACACCCATCACGAAAAAGGCGGCCACGGTGTAACCGGAAACGATCTGGTGGCCAAACTTGATCAAGCCGTAGGGATTGGTGATCAGCGCCATGAAATCAACCATTTCAGCCCGGTTATTGCGAAGCACGTAGCCGACCGGGTGCTGCATCCAGCCGTTGGCCAAAAGGATCCACAAGCCGGATAGGTTGGTGGCAATCGCCACCAGCCAGATGGACATGAGATGCACCTTTTTTGATACCTTGTTCCAGCCAAAGATCCAGAGGCCAATGAAAACAGACTCGAGAAAAAAGGCCACCGTGGCCTCAATCGCCAGTGGAGCGCCGAAAATATCGCCCACGTAACGGGAGTACTCAGCCCAGTTCATTCCAAACTGGAATTCCATGGTAATGCCGGTCACCACACCCAGGGCAAAGTTTATCAAAAACAGTTTGCCCCAGAATTTGGTCATGCGGAGCCATAGTTCGTCGCCGGTGAGGACGTAACGCGTCTCCATCCAGGCAATCATGATCGATATGCCCAGGGTAAGGGGAACAAAGATGAAATGAAACATGCAGGTCACAGCGAACTGTAGTCGACTAAGGGTTAGCGCGTCCATTTTTCCTCCTGTTGCTGAAATAGGTGCATCTGTTCGCAGATAGTGTAATCGGTTTGATACGACATTAAGTGTATATCAGACACCGAAATTGGCAAGGATAACGGGCATAAAAAGACCTTATATATCCTCTAGCCGGGTAAAATTTTTTGCCCGACAAGAAATGAATTACAGCCCAGCCAGTTCCTTCAAGGTGACTTTTGTAAGGATGCCGCGTACCTGATCCTGCACCGAGACCCAGACGGGATGTACATTACAGGCGCCGCTACGGTCGCAGACACCTTCACCGGTAACGCAACGATTGGGAGTAATTGTACCTTCAACCGCTTCCACTACCTCAAGCAGAGTGATCTTCTCGGGAGGGCGACCCAGGACAAAGCCGCCACCAGTCCCGCGGTATGACCTTACAAGACCAATTTTGCTGAATTGCTGGAATATTTTTGCGAGAAAGGTTTGAGGTACGTCAACCGCAGAGGCGATGTCGCTCAACAAACAGATTTGGTCTGCTGGTTGTGTCGCCAGGAAGACAATTCCACGGATTGCATATTCACCCTTGCGGGTCAGTTCCATCATGATTGTAAAACCTCAAACCCTCAAGTGCATTAACGAACTGACTAAAAGACTATTTATGTCCTGTTTAGTGTTTTTTAGTGGGTTTGTCAACAGAAAATATTTGTCGCTAAGGTTCTGTGTTATTTCCGTCGGATTCCACTAACTGATCGGCCTCCGTTACATCCTGCCAAACGGTGATAAGGATCGCGAAGATGACAGGTCCCAGGATAAGGCCGAGAATCCCCAGCGCAAACACTCCGCAGAGCGCTCCAAGTACAATAGCCGTGACAGGAATGTTGCTCTTTGCGCCAATGGCAAGTGGACGTATCGCGTTATCGGCAAGCCCCACGAAGAAAATGCACCAAAGCGCCAGGAGTCCTGCCTTGAGATAAGCGCCGTTGATGGCGACAAGGGCGGCAAGGGGTACCCAGATAATGGCCGTGCCGACAACCGGCACAAGCGCCGCTATAGCTGTCAGCGCACCGCATAGAACCGGAGCAGGGACTCCGGCGATATAATACCCCAGTCCGGCGGTTACCCCCTGTACAAGACAGGTCAGGATTGTTCCGACTGTCACGGCTGTGGTTGTGGCGCAAATCTCGGAGAAATAACGGCGGGCTTTGTCCTGGTTGGCGGCGAATCGGATAATGGCAGAGGATACAATCCGTTCGCCGTCACGGTAGATAAAAAAGAGTATGAAAAGCGCTACCGCCAGGGTGAAGATGAATTCCCAAAGGTTTTGTGCGGTATTGGTCGCCACATTAAGCAGATACCCCGAAGCCCCGGCAGCCAGCTTTGAGCCGAACCCGGAGATATCGATGCCGAACCGCTCTCCCAGGGCGATAATCTTGCCTGCAAACGGAAAATGACTGAGAGTGTCTGCCCCGGTTGTAGTAAATGCCAGAACAAGCCGTTCACCTTCCTTGTACCAGTCGGCTGCGTTTTGAGCGACCATGGCGATAAGTGCTGCAAGCGGCAATATGAGGCAAACGGTTATTGCCAAAACCATCAGACCGGCGGCGCGATCAGGATGACCTGGAAACTTCCTGGCCAACCGGTTGTGGTGGGGAAGGGTCGCGATTCCGATGATAAGCGCCCACGCCAATGGTTTGGCGATTGGGGCCGCCAGCAGGGCAAACAGCCAGACAGCGGCGGTTGTGGCAAGCGCAGCCATGATACTCAGGTATATTTTACGGTCCATTTGTTGTTACCTTTCTAATAGTCTCAAACTGATGCCTCTGCCCGCTCGGATCTGCGTTTGACAAAATATTTGCGCATTTCATCAGAGACAAGGAGCAATACCGCAAACGGTATCAGCAGCAACAGTACGTCAGCGCCGATGGGGGCAGAGGCGAACAGGGAGTTGCCGAATGGCGTGTAGATGATGAACGCCGCCAGCAGCAGGTCGGTGGCGATCCCTGCCAGCACCAGCTGGTTTGAAAAGATCCCCAGGGTGAGGATGGAGACGCTGGAAGAACGGCAGGCTAATGCATTGGTGATCTGTGCCGCTATGATGCCTGCGAGACATGCCGTGGTTGCCTGTAGATAGAGTGTTGACGCAGGGGCTAGCGGCTGAGCCCAACTCCAGCCACCCTGGTACATGACGTAGAAGTACGCAGACATTCCCGCAAGCGCCTCCAACATCCCCAGATAAAGATAACCCCTTAAAAGCACTCCCATTGTCAGCAGGTGCTCGTTTTTGGGTCGCGGAGGACGCAGCATGATGTCTGGTGACGGTTTCTCCGAGCCGAGCGCCAATGCCGGTAACATGTCGGTGCCGAGATCCACCGCAAGTATCTGCATGATGGTAAGCGGCAGCGGGATGCCGAACAGGATATATCCGATAAAGGGGATCAGTTCAGCTATGTTGGAGGCGAAGATGTAGGTGATGAAGTTCCGGATGTTCTCGAAGACGGCGCGCCCTTCCTCTATGGCATGGATGATGGAAGCGAAGTTGTCATCCAGAAGCACAATATCCGCAGCCTCGCGGGCAACGCTGGTTCCGACCAGCCCCATTGCGATGCCGACATGGGCCTTTTTCAGGGCAGGCGCGTCATTGACTCCATCACCGGTAACAGCTACCCGGTGTCCTTCCTCGATCAACAGACTTACGACTTGCATCTTGTTCTGGGGGGACATGCGGGCAAAGATCAGATTCTCCTTTTTTAACTCTTCGCGTAATTGTTCATCCGGCATGCCAGCGCAGTCACGCCCCTCAATGATGACAGGTTCTCCGGTTATCAGCCCGATGTCCCTGGCAATGGCCGCGGCTGTCAGGCCGGCGTCGCCGGTAATCATGATGACCTTGATGCCGGCGGTATGGCACTCCTTGAGGGCCTGCGGCACTTCAGGACGTGGCGGGTCAAGCAGTCCCATGAATCCGGCAAAGGTAAGCCCCTCTTCCGGAATCTCCCCGGTGGGAAGCTCCTCCAGTTCCCGAAATGCCAGTGCGATCACGCGAAGCCCCTCGGAGGCCATGGTCTGCTGTCTACCCAGGAGTTCGGAGGTGGTGGCGCTGTCCATCGGAACGATGGCGCCGGCTTGGCTCATTGTCGTGCAGAGCGGCGCCACGCTTTCGCCCGCCCCTTTGACCAGTACGAACAGTTTGCCATCGATCCGGTGGAGTGTGGCCATCCGTTTTCTCTCGGCATCGAACGGAATTTCGCCCAGCCGTTCACCCTCTACACTCCCCTGTTCGATTGCATAGTTGTAGAGCGCCGTCTCGGTTGGGTCTCCCTTGACCCCTTCCGGAGTCACGGTAACATTATTGCAGAGACGGGCAACCGTGACCGCCATGGCAGGTTCATCAGGACTCCAGAGCTTTTTGACGGTCATGATGTTTTGCGTAAGCGTGCCGGTCTTGTCGGTGCAGATCAGGTCAACCGAGCCGAGCGCCTCCACGGCGTTCAGGCTTTTTACCAACGCGTTCCGGCGGGCCATACGTCGGCTCCCCATGGCCAGTGCGAGGGTCACGGTCGGCAACAGTCCTTCAGGAACAGTGGCGATAATTATGCCGATGGCGAACAGGAAATTGGCCCAGAATCCCCGTCCCACCAAGCCTCCAATCAGGAAAAAGAAGGTACCGCAGGAGACTGCAATGATGGCAACGATGCGGCTGACCCGGGTGATCTCGATGTGGAGCGGGCTTACCTCCTCCACGACCTTGCCGGTTATCTGGGCGATCTTGCCGAACTCTGTCGCCATGCCGGTCGCATAGACAACTGCTTTCCCGCTGCCGCTCACCACGAGCGTGCCCGCGAACACCAGGTTCCTGCTTTCCAGCATCTCCGTATCGCATGGAGCATCAGTGAGCAGGCGGGAATCGGATTCGCCGGTTAAGAGAGAGTTGTTGACGGTCAGTCTGCTTGTTTCTACAACCCGCGCATCAGCGGGTACCTTATCCCCTTCCCGCAGCAGCACCAGATCTCCCGGCACAATATCCGCAGCATCGATTTCAAGCTCTGCTCCCCCCCTGATCACGGCAACCCTAAAGGGGAGCATCTTGCGGAGTTCCTCAATCGCCTTTTCGGTTCGGTACTCCTGAATGAAGGTGAAAATGGCATTGATGAAGATGACGGCCAAAATTGCAATACCGAGACGGAGAAGCCCTTCGCCGGGGTGGAGGTATTCGGACAGGAAGCAGAGGGCAGCGGCAAACCAGAGCAGCAGGGCCAGGAAGTGGGTGAATTGGGCCGCAAGGCGCGAAACCATGGAGCGGCCATGCACCTCATGAATCTCGTTGGATCCATACTCGCCGCGTCGGCGTGTTGACTCTTCAGAGGTGATCCCATGGGGGGTGCTCAGCAGGGTAGAGAATACTTCGTCATGGGAAAGTGCCTGGACTTTCATGGCGCGGACCTGAACAGGATGGAGTTACATGGGGGCTGATGCATGACATCACCGACAGGGTTGCCTAAGAACAGTTTGCTCAGCACCCCGCGGCCACTCGCGCCCAGCACGATCAGATCATTATGGCGGGTGATCGCTTCCACGTTTATGGATTTGCCGATCTGTCCTACGCCGCTTCGCTCCAGTACGGTAACGTCTTGCAGCTGTAGCTGATTCCGAAACCGGGTGATGTTGTCGGGCATACCCTTTCCATCACGCTCTGCTGACAGATGAAACAGCGTGACCTGTGAATGGAAGCTCTTGGCCAACCAGGCGATAAACATCAAACGGCGCCCCTCATCAACGATAACCTTCCCGAGTGGCGCCAGGATATGTCCGGGGTGCGGTTTGGCCATGGTGAGTATCCGCATGATTGCCAGGTCCGACTTGATTGTCCGCAGGAGGTTATGAACCGTATGCCTGGCCAGGTCGGCTCCGTACTGCTTATATGGCATCAGGGGGAAAAAAACGAGATCGGCGTTTTCCGCCTGTACGCGTTTGGGGAGCAGCTCACTGATATTCCCGATCTCGGTAATCCGTGTCACAGGGATGCCCAGTTCAAAGGCGTCGGTAAAAAGATGGGCCATATGGCGGTCTGTATGGCTGAGTACTGTCTCGTTACTCCCCACGTCATGGGTGGCATACAACACCAGCTCAGCTTTGCATGCCGTTGCCAGCGAGATTGCATAGCGGGCAGTTACGGTGGATGCAGTATGATCGTTGACGACTGAAAATATCTTGCGGTAGCTCATTACAGACTGCGTATCGTTGGGGCTGGGCATAGCTTTGCTCCTTCCTGGCCGCCTCCCTTGAATTACTGTTTTAACATGTTGTGCAGTTCGGGCATGGCTTTCAGCATGACCGATTGCAGCGCGTCATCCAGAACATTTCTGGCAAGCATGTCACGATCCTTGATATCGGTTTTGGAGGATGTCGCTTCATACTGAAGCCGTTTGATCTGCTGACCATCCTTGAACACGTCCACCCCCGCCAGCACTCGGCATTTAGCTTTGAGATCCGCCAGATCCGAGATTTGTTCAAGCTCGATCTCGGTTTTGGTGAGATCGATTACCCGTTGTTTTGCTTCGGGACGCTTCGTGGTTAATATAACGGTATACCCTGCCCTCCTGAACTCCTGCCCGAACGCTGTCTGGATGATTTCCGCCGGGGAACGGGGGCTGAGCACCTCATCAATTATATTGTTTTCATCATCCTTAACCTTCCCAATCACCCATTTGACATCCGGGGAATGCGTCTGCCGACTTTCCGGAATGACGATATACACCTCTCCGCTGCCGTTGCGAACGGTCGCACCCGGTTCATAAAGCGTATTTACATTGCGGGCATAGCGGGCGCACCCGCTTACAAACAGTATACCGGAAAATATGATGAGCATGACAAGCCGTACCAGTTTAAACCTAATAATTGTTCCCATGTTCCTACTCCTTTTTGCCATTGATTATTTTACCTACTTGAATTCCAGCTTGTAGTAGAGATCAACGCCGCTTTCACCGCCGCCGGTCTGGGTTTCGATCTGCCATTGCCTGAAAATATCGTAACGTAAGCGGAACAGGTTGCTTCCGGTAAATAGTGACTTGCCGTAACTGATATAGAGTTGCGGTGTTAAATATTTGCCCACGGTGAGCACGGTATCGGTGACGCCGGACTGCCGCGATGACGGTATGGCTCCGGGAGGGGTCACCTGGAGCGGCTTGTACCCCATTGAGCTGGTGGTTCCTCCGACACCGCCCTGAATCTCCAGGGTACTCAAACCGAGGTAATTTTTAAGCTGCTCCTGTAGAACCGCTGCCTGGCCGGAAGTGAGCAGCGCACCGGCAGCCTGTGTCAGTAGACTGGCCTGGCCGCCGCTGCTGCCGAGCGGATGGCCGAGAACTATATATGCCAGGACGTCTACGTCCGGCATGGGTGGCTCGGAGTAGAGCTTGGTGACCGGTTTCCGGAGAGTGCCTGTAACGGTAACACCGGCCCGCACGTTGCCAATGGTGCGCAAAGCCAGAAAATCAAGGCTCGGGCGATCAATGGCGACGCCAGCGAAGAAAAGACGTCCGCGGACGATTTCAAGGTCCACTCCGTAGGTACGGTAACGCCCTTTGACCACCTTGATCTCGCCTTTGCTGGTAATCTTGTCGAGACTGCTAAATGACAGATCCATGTAGCCGCCCAACTGCGCGTCGATTCCCGCAATCTTGGCGAAGACCTTCTCACCGGGCAGTACCCTGACCTGGACGTCCAAAGCCAGGGGGAAGGGCTTCGCGGTGACCGGTACGGCTCTTCCCTCCAGGATAACATCGCTGCTCGGTGTGATAACCGTACGAGATTGTGCGTCAGCGATGTACAACTCCGGCAGACCCAGTTCACCGCGCAGTGTGAGTTTTTGAGGGGTTCCTTCAAAGCTGAGCTTCGGCGTACTCAAAATCCGTAGTTCGGGGAAATAGACCGTTTGAAAATTTTTGCCGCTTATTGTTCCCTGGTAACCGGCCACCCGCCAACCAGCCAGGGTGATCAGCGCAGTTCCCTCAATATGGCCTGGGCCCGAGACTGCCCGGAAGGAATCGACCCGGATAAGATTCTTTTCCAGGCGTGCCGCGAGTTGGACGTCTTTAAGGTGAATACCTGCGGTGGGCAGATACGCGCCCGCCTTGGCCAATCGCAGCTTACCACCGACCTGCGGCGCTTCCCAGGTTCCGCTGATGTCAATTCCAACGTCAAGCTCTCCGAAGGATTCCTGAACCAACCCTGGAAACAGGGCGGTAATAATCCCTTTTTCCTGGACTTGCCCGGCCAGTGATGCCCGCAGAGGCCCTTTCGGATTGACGGCAACCGGGAAGCGCGCCGGAAGCGGCAGCTGAAAGGTTGCCCGGGCCTGACCGTATTGGGCCATAGTCAGGGAAATGGCTCCGGATAGCGTCTCTCCCCGCCAATCCCACGAGGCCGTTGCCGACTTGAAGGCAAGTTTCAACTCTTTGTCAGGCCTTTTCTGGTGTAATCTTCCCCCGGAAAGTACGGCATTGCCATACAGTTCAAAGCGTTGCCCTGCAAGCATGATCCCTTTGGCCCGACCGCTGACGCGTCCCTCAAGAACGGTATCAGAAGGGAGCCAGGGCTTGAGCAGCGCCAGGTTGATTCCGACCCATTGCGCCCGTACCTGACCGTTCAGCGGATTCAGCGCCAGATCAACGGCAACCTCGAGACGCTCCGTGGCGCCTGTTGAAAGAACAAGGGTAGATAGGGAAACCTTTTCAGCGCTTATGGAAAATGCCGCCGGAGCGGTCAGGTTCCATGGTACGTTGTTGACCCTGCCTGCAAGACGGCTGATCTCTCCCTTCCAGATCCCTGCGTTGTATCCTGTAGCAACGGTCAGACGCGCTTCGCTGCCGCCGGAACGTAGTGTCGCATTCACGGTGTGACGAGACAGCGTCCCATCCGCCACCAGTGTCACGGCATTCAGCGTATAACCATCATGTATAACATCCCTCAGAGATACGTTTGCATGCAGGGGATAACCGGCTCCTTGTTCAAGACGGGCAGTCAGATTTGCGCCTGATATCCGGGTTCCAGCATAGGCAAGCTTGCTACCGGCGCCGACTACTGCGCCGCTGAGCTGTTGGTCGCGCCAGCTCACCCAACCCTCGGCCTGGAGCGTCCCTGCTGCTCCCGGAATCAACCGGGAAAAGTCGCTGATCCGTGCTGTCAGGTTGAGCTTTTTGTTCAGCTCCCCCGAGGCGCGCAGGTCAAAACCTTTACCCTGCAGCGCCAGCCGGGTAAGGGAGAGGTTGTTGCCGACAATGTCCGCCTGTAGCTCGCCGGTCAGTGTCTGCCCGTGCAGACGGCTTTCCAGGAGTTCGCCGCTGACGCTTCCCGTGAGAGGCGCCTTGCCTGCCCAAGCCATTTTACCGGTGGCATTGAAATTAGCCACCCCTTTCCAGGCTGTGTCAATCCTGGCAGGGTTGAGATTCCTGCCTCTAATCGACCCCTTCATGACAAGGCCTTCACGCCAGTTCATATCCAGGTTTCCCGCCAGGGTTCCATCAAGCGCCTTGCCGGTCAACAAAGCCAGTTTCATGCCTTCACGAGTACCTTGATAAGCGCCTGAGACAACCGCTGTCCGCCACCCTTTTGCCTGGTTGGCAAGGGTGAAATTACCCTGATAGCTGTCCAGGGCGCCCGCGAATTTCAGGCTGCCGGAGAGATTGGTAGGCACGTTCAGGTCGGGGGCAAGATCAAGTCCGGCGACCTTGACCTGCAAAGACAATATCGATTCCAGTGTTGTGAACACCAGCGATCCATCGGCGCTTATCAGGCCTTTCCGGCCCGGCCTGGCCAAGCGAAGCTTACGCAGATTAAAGGCATTCCGTGTCATGCCCACATCGCCGCCAAGCTCCAGCAGCCTCCTTGTTCCGGCGCTGCCAACGACTGCGATGATCCCGGCAAACTGCTCTGAGCCAGAGACGCTACCCGGTCTTGCCTGTAGTGAAAACCTATCCATATCCGCTACCGGCTGCGCCATGGCAATGGCAAGGTCAGCTGTGAGGGATGGTTGCTTGAAGCCTGCCGAAACGCTACCGTTTACCTGGCCGGAAGGAGATGCCGCCGTGAGATGGCTGATGGACAGGGTACCGTCTTGCCAGGTGACAGAGCCGACAATGGACGTCACCAGCATCGGTTGTCCCTGCAAGCGGCGATAACTGAGGTTTGTCACCCGTAAACGTGCGATCTTTCCATCAAACAGTTGCGCATTTCCGGACACCCGTGGCCAGACCAGATTCGGTGGTTTGTTGTCAATAGGGGTATTGTCCTGAATCCGCACCCCATTGATGACCAGTTCCTGGACAGCTACTGTACCTGCCAGCAGAAGGGATGGCTTCCAGCGCAGCTCAAGGCTGCCAATCTCCATTTTTTGCCGCCCAAGATTCACCTGCGCCTCCGTGAGGAGCAGATGATCGATGATTCTCCCTTCGATCTTTTGAGCAGAGAAGCTGACCTTGCTCAGAGGAATAGCCGACGTCAGCAACCAGCGGGCGCCCTGTGTCGTAGCAACGACCCAGACAACGCCCGCGATTGCGGCTACTGCCAGGGCAATCGCAATGGCCGCGCCGAGGTGTCTTCCAGTCAGCGGTTTCATAACTCGAATCCCACAGTAAAATGGAAATGGATGGATGGTTTGTCCACACCTAGCGGCTGGGCCATGGAAAGGTTCAAGGCGCCTACCGAGGTATGGTAGTGCAGGCCATCCATCCATTT
>JBAYZR010000014.1:0-20381 GCA_041672425.1 Pedobacter sp.
GTACATTGCCAGCAACTCTTCAAAGGTAATTTCAGGGTTATGGATCACAGCTATTATGCCGTTGATCACCTCGGTCAGGTTGTGAGGCGGAATATTGGTGGCCATGCCGACAGCGATGCCGGTCGATCCGTTGATCAGCAGGTTAGGGAACTTGGACGGCAGCACCGTTGGTTCCTGCATCTCTTCGTTGTAGTTAGGGACCATGATAACGGTCTCTTTGTCCAGGTCGGCCAATAATTCGTGAGAAAGCTGACGCAGGCGGATCTCGGTGTAACGCATGGCAGCCGGTCGGTCACCGTCAACCGAACCGAAGTTACCCTGACCATCTACCAACATATAGCGCAGTGAAAAGTCCTGGGCCATGCGCACGATGGTGTCGTAAGCGGCAGTATCGCCGTGGGGGTGGTACTTACCGATGACATCACCGACAACGCGGGCCGATTTCTTGTATGGTTTGTTGTAGTCGTTGCTCATGTCGTACATGGCGTACAGACAACGCCGGTGCACCGGCTTGAGCCCGTCGCGCACATCCGGCAGGGCACGGCCGATGATGACCGACATGGCGTAATCCATGTAGGATCGTTTCATCTCGTCTTCGATATTTACAGCTATCTTGGCTAGCGGAGTGTTTATCATTGCTACCTCTTATATCGTACGGAAATTGTTTTGTTAAATGTCCAGATTGACCACGTTCAGCGCGTTGGTTTCGATGAATTCACGGCGCGGCTCGACTTGGTCGCCCATCAGGATTGTGAAGATCTCATCCGATCCAATGGCATCCTCGATCTTTACCTGCAGCAACACGCGGTTCTCGGGGTTCATGGTGGTCTCCCATAGCTGCTCCGGGTTCATCTCGCCCAGACCTTTGTAACGCTGGATGCCGAGTCCCTTCTTGGCGTTCTCCAGAAAGAACGCCAGCAGTTCTTCGTGATTGGCGGTATCCAGCAGGATCTTGCCCCCCTCCTGCTCAACGGTTGCCCGACCGTCTGCCATTGTCTCTACGACGCGGCGGTGGTTCTCCACCAGCAGTTCATATTCATGGGTAGCCAGCACGCCCAGAATCTGCTGATCGATGATAGCTCGGATATTGCCGATGTAAAAGATGATCCGTTCCTCTTCCAGCTGGTATTCACCTCCTGCTGTCAGTGCCTTCATGGACTCAAGATACGGTTGAACCTGGGAAAGCTCCTCCACTCCGGCCGGCATGTTGCTGCGAACGATCACGGAGAGTAGTTCCGAGGTGATCCCCTTTTTGACTACCTTATCAAAGATCGCCCGGTTATCGATGAACTGTCGGATAAGCGGGATGATCTGAGAGCCTTTGTAGATCCGGTCGCCCTTTTCCAGTCGCAGGGTCATGTCTTCCGCACCTTCTTCCAGCAGGAAGTTCTGCATTGCCGCCTCGTTGCGCAGATACTGTTCCTTCTTGCCGCGCTTGACCTTGTAAAGTGGCGGCTGGGCGATGTAGAGGTGGCCACGCTCGACCAGCTCACGCATGTTGCGATAGAAGAAGGTCAGCAACAGGGTCAGGATGTGGGAGCCGTCCACGTCGGCATCCGTCATGACGATGATGCGGCCATAACGCAGCTTGGCGATGTCAAAATCGTCCTTGCCGATACCAGTGCCAAGCGCCGTAATCAGAGTGCGGATCTCCTGCGAGGCGATCATCTTGTCGAAACGGGCTTTTTCCACGTTGAGGATCTTGCCCTTGAGCGGCAGGATGGCCTGAAACTTGCGGTCGCGCCCTTGTTTGGCCGAACCGCCGGCCGAATCGCCCTCGACCAGGTACAATTCGCACAACTCGGGATTCTTTTCCTGGCAATCCGCCAGTTTACCCGGCAGTCCACCCAGGTCCAGAGCCCCTTTACGCCTAACAGTTTCCCGTGCCTTGCGGGCTGCTTCGCGAGCCCGGGCCGCTTCGATGGACTTTTCCAGGATGCGCTTGGCAACCGGTGGATTCTCCTCCAGGAATTGGGCCAGTTTTTCGTTGATCAGGGTCTCAACATACCCCTTGACCTCGGAGTTGCCCAGCTTGGTCTTTGTCTGCCCCTCAAACTGGGGCTGGGGGATCTTGACCGAAATGACACAGGTGATCCCCTCGCGCAGATCATCACCCGAGATGGAGATCTTCTCCTTCTTGAGCAGATTATTGGCAGCGGCATAGCTATTCATGGTACGGGTCAGGGCAGCCTTGAAGCCGATCAAATGCGTGCCACCCTCATGGGTATTGATGTTGTTGGCAAATGAGTAGATCTTCTCGTCATAGGAGTCGTTGTACTGCATCGAGACCTCGGTCTCAACACCGCCTTTCTCACCCTTGAAGTAGATAGGTTTGGGGTGCAGTGCGGTTTTATTGCGGTTGAGATACTCGACAAAGGAGTTGATGCCCCCCTCGTAGTAGAATTCGTGGAATTTGTTATCCACCCGCTCATCGTTGATCCGGATCCGCACGCCGGCGTTGAGGAAAGCCATCTCTCGCAGCCGCTGGGAAAGCACATCAAAGGAAATTTCGGTGCTTTCGAAGATATCCTCATCCGGCATAAAGGTGATCTTGGTGCCACGCTTCTTGGTCGCGCCAACCATCTCCAATGGCGCCACAGGATCACCGCGTCGGTAGGATTGGCGAAAAACCTTGCCATCACGGCGGATCTCCAGTTCCAACGTCTTGGAGAGGGCGTTGACTACAGATACCCCCACGCCGTGCAGGCCGCCGGAGACCTTGTAGGAGTCGTTGTCAAACTTTCCGCCGGCATGCAGTACGGTGAGGACAACCTCGGCGGCTGATTTCCCCTCGCTGGGCATTATGTCGGTCGGAATGCCGCGACCATTATCCACGACCGTCACGGAACCATCGGTGTTGATATTCACATTGACGCTGTCGCAATGCCCGGCCAATGCCTCGTCAATGGAGTTGTCCACGATCTCGTATACCAGATGGTGCAGACCCGCGCTGGAGGTGGAACCGATATACATGGCCGGTCGCTTGCGTACTGCGGCCAACCCTTCCAATACCTTGATATTATCCGCGCCGTATTCCTCGACAGCGGCTTGTGTCATGTTTTCTTGTTTACTCATACGGTTTATTTCCCTCAAACGTCAGATTGCCGTGTTCCACACGGAACACGGCGCAGTTTGCAGCAGCCCCTAACAGGGCGGGTGATCGTTCAGTTGTTGTAATAAAAACCTGGTTATCCCGGGACGTTAGAAAATCTATTAAATTTCGGTTCCTGCAAGCATCCAGTTCCGAGCTCATATCATCCATCAGTAGTAGTGGCGGCTCATTGAAGATGGTTTGCAGGTTATCCATTTCCGCCATTTTCAAAGCAAGTACAAAGCTCTTCTGTTGTCCCTGCGAGCCAAATGACTTTAGCTGGCGATTATCGATACATAGTGTCAGGTCATCCCGATGTGGCCCGGCTGTTGTAGTACCGTAACGTTCATCGTTTTTGGCATGGCGGCTGAAGAGTTCCAGTAATTGCTCATAAATACCCTTTCTGTCAGTTGCCAGCACTCCATCAGGCCGATAGCTGATGTCTGCCGCTTCGCTGCATCCTGAAATAGTGGCATAGTGTCGTTGCAGGATAACACCAAGCAGGGTCACAAAACGTTGCCGACGTTGGATGACTTCGGCTCCAGTCTCTGCCAGTTTTTCGGTCCAGGTATCCAAACCTGATTTATCACTGTTTTTAAGAAGATGATTACGCTGCTTGAGGATCCGCTGATAATTGTGCCAGCAGTGCAGGTAATCAATATCGCTCATGTAGACGGCGCGATCCAGGTAGCGCCTACGTGTCTCCGGGCCCAGCCTGACCATGCCGCTGTCATCGGGCGAAAATACAACTGCATTCAACTTTCCATGAATATCAGAGGCCCTCTGTATGCCTTTGCCATCAATCTCCACCTTGCGACCGGCAACTTCCAGAGATAGCCTGATATGACTTCGTATTCCGCCTGACTCTACTTCTCCCCGTATCTGGGCAATCCGTTCACCATGCCTGATCAGTTCGGGAAGACGTGAGCTTCTGAATGAACGCGGATTTCCCAACAGGTAGATTGCCTCAAGCAGATTGGTCTTGCCCTGACCATTAAGCCCGTACAACAGGTTGAAACATGCGCCTGGTTCGATTCGTATAGTAGCGAGATTGCGAAAGTCAACTATAGCCAGATGTCTGAGACGCATCTCCCGCTATTATAGTTTCATCGGCATGATAACCGCGAGGAAGCTTTCGGATTTTACGGGAACAATTATTGATGGAGAAAGTTCATCCTTAAATTTCATATCCACACTATCTGTCTCTGCAACAGCCAGTACATCCAACAGATAGCGGGAGTTAAACCTGACGGAAAACGGCTCGCCGCCATAAATCACATCGATCTCTTCCATGGCATCGCCTAATTCAGGATTATTTGATGATATTTTGATGCTGGTTGCAGATATCTCAAGCATAATACCCTTGAACTTCTCGCTGGAAAGTATAGCCATTCTGCGCACCGAGTGTGTAAAGATTTCTTTGTTTATCGTAACGATACGATCATTTGCAACCGGGACTACCCGATTATAATCCGGAAACTCACCATCAACCAGACGCATGACCATATAGGAATCACCACGTTTGATAACAGCACTATTGTCCATAAATCCGAACAGTAGGGTGTCACTACTATCCTCATCGGTAATTTTTTTCATCTCGAAGATACCCTTTTTGGGTAGTATCACACCTTTCAGAAGTTCACTTCCGGCATTACCTTTGAACGATCCGGTAGCTATGGAAAGGCGATGTCCATCGGTAGCAACCATCTTGAGAATCTGTTCACCACTCGCGTTCAGCTCAACCTTGGTAAAGAGACCGTTCAGGTTGTATTTTGTATCGTCATTACAAATCGCAAAGGATGTTTTTTCAATCATCCCTTTCAACAAGCTGCTTTCGATCTCAAACAGGTTCTCTTCCTTGACAGCTGGAAAATATGGAAACTCTTCAGAAGAAAGACCAACGATATTGAATTGAACCTTGCCACATCTGATTTCGACCCATTCGTTGGTTTTTGTGGAAAAGATAATTTTCTGATTAGGAAGTTCTTTAACTATTTCATACAGTTTTTTTGCCCCGATGGTTATCTTGCCTGGTGTTGTAACCTCTGCCGGATAGCTGCTTTTCATCCCTACCTCAAGGTCGGTGGCAGTTACATGCAATTCTGAATCAAATGCTTCGATCAAGACGTTTGAAAGAATTGGCATGGAGGTTCGCTTTTCAACGATACCCTGAATCCTCTGTAACGACTTGAGAAAGATTTCCTTATCGATTATGAATTCCATGTATTACTCCTTACAGAAATAGTTTCTTTATAAAATTTAAACCCTTGTAGTTCCTGTTGGGGCTGTTGATATGGTGATAACTGTGTAACATAGCTAAAATACAGGTTATTTTTAAACTTTCATTGTGTTGATAAAATTGCATCATCATGATGGGTTATCAACACCCATGAAATTATCAACATGTTTTATCTGTTGTATACACAGGTTATTCTTATTTTAGTAAATTATGCTTAATTTCATCAACAATTTTAGCAAGTTTGTGATCGTTCTTAAGTTCTTTGTCTATCTTTTTTGCGGAATAGATCACTGTGGAATGGTCTTTGCCACCGAAGCGCGCACCAATGTCGGGATATGAGGCTTTGGTCATGTCCCGACATAGCCATATGGCGATCTGACGACCCTGTACAAAGTTTTTGAGACGTTTGTCTGATTTCAGATCAGCTACCTTGAGGCCAAATTGATCAGCGACAGCTTTTTGAATCAGTTCCACGGTAATATCCTTACGTCTGTCTCCCAGTATATCCTTAAGGTTTTCCTTGGCCATATCCAGGGTTATGGAGACACTTTGGAGACTGCTGAAGGCGCCCAGCCTGATAAGCATTCCTTCCAGTTCTCGAATGTTGCGGGTATCGCTTGATGCCAGAAAGTATGCAACATCATCCGGCAGTTTGATTTTAAAAACGTCTGATTTTTTTTTGAGGATAGCTATCTTTGTTTCCAGATCAGGAGGCTGAATATCAGCAATCAGCCCCCATTCAAAGCGGGATCGAAGGCGTTCCTCCAAGTCGGATATTTCTCGTGGAAACTTGTCAGATGTGATAACGATCTGTTTGTGTGCTTCATGAAGTGTGTTGAATGTATGGAAAAACTCTTCTTGAGTACCAGTCTTTCCAGAAATAAACTGAATATCATCGATTAGGAGCACATCCACATTTCTAAAGCGGTTTCTGAATAAATCCATTTTTTTGTGTCGCAGATGGTTTACCATCTCATACATGAACTTCTCAGCTGAACAGTAACATACATTCATTCCTGTCGAGTTGCTGCGGATGGTATGTCCAATAGCATTGAGAAGATGGCTTTTGCCCAGCCCCACACCACCATAGATGAAAAGTGGATTATAGGTGTCAGCCGGATTGTTGGCAACTGACATCGCAGCAGCATGTGCGAATTGATTGCCGGTACCACTGACAAACAGGTCAAAGGTATACTTGTTGTTCAGGGGGGTAAATGCTGATTCCGATGGAATGTCGCGGGGTTGTTCGACATCCGGGAGACCCTTGATAATAAGATCTTCCGCTAATTTAATATCAGTTTCGGTATCATTTTCTCTGATGAGAAAATTGATAAAAACGTTTTTGCCTGCTGTCATGGATAATGCGCCAATCAATACCTGCTGATAGTTTTCTTCCAACCACTCCTTGAAAAAAGAAGTTGGGACAGAAAGATACACAGTATCATCGTCGTGATGGCTATAGTGAATGGGTTTGATCCACGTTGTGAAATCCCGTTCGGATAGTACTTTTTCCAGGTTTTCAGCGGCTTGTTGCCAGGTTTCTTGCATAGAATCACATCAAAAGTGTTGGTTGATGATCAGTTATCCACATCGCCATGATTTGTATAATCATCAATGGAATAAGCAGGTTTCAGAGACATGGTCTCAAGCGGAAGTAATAAGTTATTAACATGATTTTCAACAGCTGTTGATAACTTTAAATATAATAACTACAATAAGTTAATTGTAATTATGTGAATAAACAGACTTTTCAAGAAAGCGGTAGATTATCAGAGGACACCCTATTTTTCAAGGCAAATCAATTCTCAAAGCCACCAGTAACCATAATAATTTTCTTGACAAAGACAGGCTCATATGATTAAAAAACCAGTTCCTGTAAAAATTTATTAGAGGTGTCAATATGAAAAGAACATTTCAGCCAAGCAACACTTCCCGCAAACGAACCCATGGTTTTCTGGTGAGAATGTCTACCAAAAATGGACGTCTCGTCATCAAACGCAGAAGGGCCAAAGGCCGTAAGACCCTGTCGGTTCGCATTGCAACCAAGTAATCCCTTTGTTGTTGATGAACACGTACCTGCTGTCTGCACGTTTCCCAAGTCGGTTCGATTGCGAAAGCGTGCCGATTTTGTAAGGTTATCCGTTTCTATTGACAAGTTAGTTGCCAAGGGTTTTCTGGTTGTTTGGCAGGTTAACGATCTATTGCAACCACGCCTTGGGGTTACGGTAAGTAAAAAGGTCGGCTGCGCTGTGACCCGTAGCAGGGTTAAGCGTTATATCAGAGAAGTATTCAGGCATAACCGGCTTTTGTTACCATCGGTTGACATGAATGTCATTGCACGTCGTGAGTCCGCAACAATGGATTTCCATAGCGTGCTGCGGGAACTTGAAAAAGCATTCAGGCATATCGGCAAATCCCCATGCTCAAAAGTATTACGCTCCTTGTAATCAGGTTGTATCAGAAGATTCTTTCACCGATTCTTCCCCCGGCCTGTCGTTTTTATCCCTCCTGTTCCGAGTATTCCAGAGAATCAATTTTACGGCATGGACTTTTCAGGGGTGGATGGCTTACCCTGATCAGACTCTGCAAATGCCATCCATTTCATCCTGGTGGCTATGATCCGGTACCCTAACCGAAGAGCACAACTGGAGCCTTTTATGGAAAAACGCGCATTTCTGGCTGTTATTCTTTCAATAGCAGTTTTCTACATCTTCTCAATGTTGATTGGTCCTGAAAAGAAACCGGAACAACCATTGAATACCCGGAACACACCTCCTGCTGTGGCGGTTGCCGTCAATCAGCTTGCAACTGCGCCGGTCGCACCAGCAGCAGCTCCTGCCATTGCGACCATTAAAGACATCACCGTGGATACAGCTCTTTATACTGCGGTTTTTTCCTCGCGCGGCGCCAGTCTGAAGAGCCTGACTCTCAAAAAATACCGGGAACAAAATACACCCTCGGCTAGTCTGGTAGTTCTTGGATCCAATGCCGATCCTTCTCTCCTGACCTTTTCCACCAGAGCAAGCGGTTTCAATCTTACAGACAGTACTGTCTATGTGTCTGACGCCGAGACCATCAAGCTGAGCAATGGCGAGAAACAGCTCATTTTTAATTATGTTTCAGGGCAGGGATTCACCGTGCGAAAGGTCTACACCTTTCGCAACGATTCCTATAGCGTCAAGCTGGATACACAGGTCTTCAACAATTCTTCGTCACCTATAACCGGCTCGATTCAGCAGGTAATCACCTATCCGGCTGAGCCGAAGGTGAAGGACAACCGATTTGACACGGCCGGTTCCTATCTTTATTCAGACAACGGCCTAAAGGCAGACAAGGCTAAGGATGTGGCTACCGCGTCGAAAAAGTATGATAAGGATATTCAGTGGGCCGGCTTTGCCGACAAGTATTTCCTCACAGCCATTTTAAGCGATAAAGGAAGCATCGCCTCGGTTGAGCTTAAGAAAAATTCCGCCGGTTTCCTGGAATCGATAGTCTCTTCTCCACAGATTGCCGTCAATCCTGGACAGTCATCCACGGTAACGCAACGCCTGTTTGTTGGTCCGAAAGATATCGATATTCTCAAGGCTCAGGGGAACTCTTTGGTGCTGTCTCTTGATCTTGGATGGTTTACGGTGATTGCCAAACCGTTACTTTACTCGCTTAAGTTTTTGTATAGCTATGTCGGCAATTACGGCATTGCGATCATTATCATCACAATCATCCTCAAGGCGATTTTCTTTCCGTTGACCCATAAAAGCTACAAGTCGATGAAGGATATGCAGAAGATCCAACCGATGATGGCGGCTCTCAAGGATAAATACAAAGATGATCGCGACACAATGAACAAAGCTGTCATGGAACTGTATCGTGAACATAAGGTCAATCCAATGGGAGGCTGTCTCCCCATGGTCGTGCAGATTCCAGTATTCTTTGCTCTCTACAAGGCACTAATGTTTTCCATTGAATTGCGCCATGCTCCGTTCTTTTTCTGGATCACGGACCTGGCCGCCAAGGATCCGTACTACGTGACTCCGGTCATTATGGGTGTAACAATGTTTATTCAGCAGAAGATGACCCCCTCCAATATGGATCCGATTCAACAAAAGATGATGCTGGCATTGCCGGTTGTATTCACCTTTATGTTCCTCAGTTTCCCGTCTGGACTTGTCCTCTACTGGCTGGTGAACAATATCCTCACCATTGGCCAGCAGATGTACATTAATAAGCTTGTGAAGGATTAACCGGACTTTAAGACGGAGCGTTTGAATGTATATCCGCGATACAATAGCGGCAGTCAGCACACCAATCGGCAATGGCGGGATCGGCATTGTTCGGGTGACTGGTACTCAAGCGGCAGCCATCTGCGACTCTATATTTAAACCTGTGAAGAACGGTGGCCTTATCAGCCACCGTTTTTATTTTGGTACTATTCGCGATCCTCAATCAAATGAGCCTGTTGATGAGGTTATGGCCGTGCTTATGCTAGCTCCCAGTTCCTATACACGCGAGGATGTACTTGAGTTGCACTGTCATGGTGGCATGCTGGTGGTTGAACGGGTACTGGCGCTTACGCTGCGTTGCGGCGCCCGTCTGGCCGAACCGGGAGAATTTACCCGGCGCGCCTTTCTAAATGGCAGGATCGATCTGGTTCAAGCCGAGGCTGTCATGGATATCATTGGTTCACAGACCGAGGCAGCCCTGCGCCTGGCCCAGCACCAGCGTGAAGGCGCCCTCTCAAAGCGCATCTTTGAGGCACGCGCCTTCTTGTTGTCAGCCTTGGCGCTGCTTGAGGCGTACATCGACTTTCCCGAGGATGACCTTGGCGAGACCGACACAACAACCATTGGTTCTAATGCAGGCAGTGCACAGACAATTATCAGTGGGCTGCTGGCAGGTTTCGATCAGGGCCGTGTTTTGCGTGACGGGATTTCAGTGTTGATAATCGGTAAGCCCAATGCAGGTAAATCGAGTCTCCTTAATCGTCTGCTCAATGAGAATCGTGCTATTGTAACCCATTGCCCCGGCACTACTCGTGACATTATTGAGGAAACTGTCAACCTCGATGGTCTTCCAGTCCGATTGCTGGATACGGCTGGTATTCGGCACACGGACGACGTGGCTGAGCAGGAGGGTATCAATCGTGCTCTGGGGAAGATTCAACAGGCGGATCTGGTTCTGTTCGTATGTGATTTTTCGCGACCCTTTGATCTTGAAGACCAACTGATACTCGATGCACTGTCTGCAAGTAAGATTATGGTTGTGCTCAACAAGTGCGACCTCCCCCGCGCCCTGCATCTGCCCGCGGTTTTTGATGATATGGAAATACTCCCGATTTCAGCCAGCTCCGGCGAGGGGGTAGATCAACTCAAAAACGCCATGCGTATGACCTTTCTACATGATATAGACCTCGACAGTAGAGAGTTTGTAGCCATTTCCCGCGCGCGGCATCGAGACGCCCTGACTTCGGCTGACTTTGCACTGGAGCGTTTCAAGTCTGGACTTGCGTCTGGTCTTGAACTGGAACTGTTGGCAATTGATCTGCGGGATGCCCTGTCAGCGGTTGGATCTGTAACTGGAGAGACCACAAGCGATGACGTGTTGGACCTCATTTTCTCGTCATTTTGTATTGGAAAATAGAGTATGTTTCACGTGAAACCATTGGGTGAAAAGCGCGTATGATGACCTATGATCAATATTATGATGTGATTGTTGTGGGGGCCGGTCATGCAGGCTGTGAAGCAGCCTTGGCTGCGGCTCGTATGGGCTGCACGACCTTGCTTTTGACCATTAACCTTGATGCAGTCGCACTAATGTCCTGTAATCCGTCAATTGGCGGTTTGGCCAAGGGACATCTGGTCAGGGAGATAGATGCTCTAGGTGGTGAAATGGCCAAAATTATCGATGCAACCGGCATTCAATTCCGTATTCTCAATACCCGTAAAGGTCCGGCTGTGCGTGCTTCCCGCGCCCAGGCCGATAAGCAGCTTTATCGTCTACGCATGAAATGGATTCTTGAACAACAAGATAACCTTCATCTAAAGCAAGGCGAGGTTATAGCGCTTTATATGGATGGTAATGAGCTGCATGGGGTGGATACCCGTTCAGGTATCCGATTCCTTGGCAAGACAATTATCCTTACCACCGGCACTTTTATGCGCGGATTGATCCATATCGGCCTCAACAACTACCCAGGTGGCCGCGCTGGAGACCTCCCCTCAGTCGGTCTATCAGATCAACTCAGGATATTGGGTTTTGAGGTAGGCCGACTCAAGACAGGTACTCCGGCTCGTCTCGATAGCCGTACCATTGACTTTTCTCGTTTGGAAGCCCAGCATGGCGACAATCCGCCGGTTCCATTCTCTTTTTCTACTGATCGCATAAGCATGCCGCAGGTTCCTTGCCATATCGCCTACACCAACCCGCGCACCCACGATATCATCCGCTCCGGTCTGGACCGTTCACCGCTATACGCTGGAGTTATTGAAGGAGTTGGCCCGCGCTACTGCCCTTCTATTGAGGATAAGGTTGTGCGATTTCCCGATAAGGATCGTCATCAAACCTTTATCGAACCTGAGGGGTTAGAAACGGTCGAGGTGTATCCCAGTGGTATGTCCACTTCTCTGCCGATCGATATTCAGGTAGCCTTCTATAGATCTATTGAGGCCTTGGAACGCGTAGAGATCATGCGACCGGCCTATGCTATCGAGTACGATTATGTTGACCCTATCCAGTTGCATGTCTCGTTGGAAACAAAGATTGTTCGCAATCTTTACCACGCCGGACAGATCAATGGCACCTCCGGGTATGAAGAGGCGGCTGGGCAGGGACTCATGGCAGGCATCAATGCTGCTTTGAGGGTTAAGGGAAAGGATCCTTTGGTTCTCGGTCGGAGCGAGGCCTATCTCGGTGTGATGATTGATGATCTGGTAACTCTTGGAGCGAAAGAGCCGTATCGCATGTTTACCTCGCGAGCTGAATATCGGCTGCTATTACGCGAGGACAATGCCGACCTCAGGCTGCGTGAAACAGGGCATGTTATAGGGCTTGTTCCAGAGGAATGCTATAATATCTTTTTGCGAAAACGGGAGATGATCGCAGTCGAGCAGGCGCGCATCAGTACTACTCGATTAACCATGGATTCTTCACAGCAAGAGGCTCTTTGCAGTTTTGGCGCAGTAGATATTCAAAAGGGAACAACGCTGGAGCATTTGCTCAGACGCCCCGAGATAACCTATGCGGAATTGTCAAAATTGGATCCTGTTTCACGTGAAACATTACCTGAGGTGCGTGAGCAGGTAGAGATTCAAATCAAGTATCAAGGATATATAGAACGCCAGCTGGAGCAGGTTGATCGGGCGCGCAAGCTGGAAAGTACTTGTTTGCCGGATAATATGGATTATTACTCTGTCACCGGATTGACAAGGGAGGTGCGGGAAAAGTTGACCCGGTTTCGTCCTGACACGTTGGGACAGGCGTCACGCATTCAGGGTATTACGCCTGCCGCTATTTCTGTGCTGGCTATTGCGCTCAAGGCAAATGCCTGGAAGATACTGGACAGATGAGTCTGATACAGGAGGAGTTGTGATTGGGCAAATGCTTAAACAGAGGGCACAAGAGATGGGCTTGCTGCTTTCGGAGGAAAATGTTCAGGCCTTTGAGTTGTATGTTGCCGAGCTAAAAAAATGGAACAGAAAGGTGAACCTGACAGCCATAACTGCTGATGGAGAGATCGTGGTAAAACACATCATTGATTCACTCGTCTTTGCCGAGCACGTGCATGACAGTGAGAGTGTTCTGGATATCGGTTCAGGGGCGGGTTTGCCTGCCATACCTCTGAAAATTGTCAAGCCAACAGTTTCTGTCGTTTCTGTGGATGCGGTAGCTAAGAAGATACTCTTTCAGCGCCATATGGCCCGTCTGTTAAAGTTTAATTATTTTGAGGCAATGCATGCACGAGTGGAAAGCATGCGGGAAACAGGTAATCGTCGATTTGATGTGATAACATCACGGGCATTTTCGCAATTGGAGCAGTTTGTGGTTCTGTCGGCCCCACTGCTTGCCATGGGTGGACGCATGATTGCCATGAAGGGACCCTCAGCAATTGAAGAGATTAAAAAAAGCGAGGAAATACTCGATACGCTTGGTTTTAAACTGTCTGCCATTCATTCTTATAAATTGCCTTCTAACGCGGGAGAACGCAATCTGATTATTATTGCACGCTGTGAAAGTGCTTGAAACGGGCGTTTGTGAGCACAAATAAAAATAACGGTCTCTGGCGCGTGATCGCGTCACTCCTTAGGTCATGGCCTGGCTTTTTTGGCTCTGTACCTTCTGGTCAAAATTTAGACGTTTTAACCGGTAAAACTGATAAAACACTGATTTTTCCGTAGAATGAAGTTGCAGAGCAGTCGAATCTGAACTAAAGTGTCCAGATAATCAGTAAATTATAACAGGGGAGTGGGCAATGAAAAGAATGATCTGTATTTTGGTAATTGCCGTGCATCTTTCAGCCTGCGCCACATACGAAAACCGGTCGATATCTTTCAGGCCACCGCAGGATTATAGCAATTCCCAAGACACTTCTGGCTTAATGGTTGGCGCCGAGGCGTTTGCTAATCAAAAGCTGGCAGAAGAGATCTTTGGATTTGATATACGTGCTGCCGGGGTGTTGCCGGTTCAGGTGGCAATAGACAATAAAAGTGGCGAATGGGTAGAGGTTGTTGCCGGGCAAACCTTCTTGATTGATGCTTCCAACCGTTACTGGAAGGTACTCACCAACCGCGATGCAGCGGAGCGAGTCGAAAAAGCGACGCAAACCGGAGCTATAGGCAAGGGGGCTGGTAAGGGCGCTGCTTTGGGAGCTGCCGCAGGCGCTCTTCTTGGTTTAGCGATAGGCATCGTCTCTGGTCGCGGTGTCGGTTCTGCCGTGTTGAAGGGAGGGGTGCTGGGTGGCGCTGGCGGCGCCGTGATCGGCGGCGCTGACAAGGCCGGTGACAACCGGGAACAAGAGTACAAGATTGCTGATGATGTGCGTGAAAAGGGAATCGAAGGCAAGGTTATGCCATCGGAAGCCTTGGCGAGCGGTTTTATCTATTTCCCAGGCGAGGCTGAAACGGCAAAAGAGCTGCGGCTGCAGGTCAGATTTCGCAACACCGGCAGACTACAAACGCTCAATTTGAAGTTCAAATAACATGGAAGTACGAATCTATTACGAGGACACGGATGCAGCCGGGGTTGTCTACCATGCCAACTATCTCAAATTCTTCGAGCGAGCTCGTACCGAGTACCTGCGTGAACGAGGTCTTTCAGTATCATCTCTTGCTGAGTCAGGTTATCTCTTTCCGGTGGTGCGCATGGAGATCGATTTCAAGGCGCCTGCTCTGCATGATGATCTTCTGTCGATTGTCACCATTCCGGAGCGAGTTACTGGCTCCTCACTGACGTTTCGACAACAGGCGGTCAGGCTTGTTGATGGTAAGCTGCTCGTGGATTCGACGGTGACACTGGCCTGTATCAGCCCGGCATACAAGGCCCGGCGTATCCCGACTGATGTCAGACAGCTGCTGGAAACGGAGTGCACACAATCGGCGGGATGTTGAAATGGAAGTAAGCGAGTCAGATATAAATACGGGATATGGGGTAAGCGTTATCAAGGCGGAAGACTCTTACCCCATTGGAAAACTGCAGGCAAAATTATGATGGCCGCTGCTCTGGAAATAGTGAGCGCCGACCAGCGTATCGGACGCGAAGAAGCTCTCGGACTCCTGGTTGATGGAGATCTGCTTGCCATGGGCAAGGCTGCCGATAGAATATGCCGCAAATTGCATCCGGAAAATATGGTGACATTCGTTGTTGATCGTAATGTCAACTACACCAACATTTGTGATTCAAAATGTTCCTTCTGTGCCTTCTATCGTGATAAGGGGGCGAATGATGCCTATGTGCTCACCCATGACGATATCTTTGACAAGATCGCAGAGTTGGTCACTCAGGGAGGAACGCAGCTCCTCATGCAGGGTGGCCTCAATCCTGACCTGAAGATCGGCTTTTTTGAAGATCTGTTCCGCGAAATCAAGGTGCGTTTCCCCTTGGTACAGAACCACTCCCTTTCTCCGGCCGAAGTCACTTGCATTGCCACTAATTCCGGTCTCTCGCCGGAAGAAACACTGCTACGGCTCAAGGCAGCCGGTCTTGATTCTATCCCTGGTGGTGGCGCTGAGATCCTGGTTGACGAGGTGCGTGGCAGTATCTCTCCCAACAAGATCGGCTGGCGCCAGTGGGCCGATATCATGCTCAAGGCAGCTACCCTTGGTATGCCCACCACGGCTACAATGATGTTCGGCAGTCGTGAGAGGCCGGAGGACATCGTTGAGCATCTCTTCCGGGTGCGGGAACTTCAGGACAATGGCGGTTCCTTTACGGCCTTTATTCCCTGGACCTATCAGCCAGGGAATACCGAGCTTGGCGGTATCACCGCCTCGGGAGTGGAGTACCTCAAGGTGTTGTCGCTGTCGCGTATCGTGCTGGACAATATCCCCAATATTCAGGCCAGTTGGGTCACTCAAGGAGCCAAAATTGCCCAGGTTGCGCTCTTTTTCGGGGCCAACGATCTGGGTGGCACCATGTTGGAGGAGAATGTAGTGGCGGCTGCCGGGTGCAGTTTCCGCATGTCTCAGGATGAAATGATTTCCCTTGTACGGGCTGCCGGGTTCCGGGCCGCCCAGCGTACTACCACCTACAGCATCGTCAAGGAGTTTCCAATTTGACGCATCACATTCAGCAAGCAGGAGCTTGCGAAATCATAACCGATGCACGGCGCTTCTCGGAAGTGACTGCTATTCTTGGCCGGGAGACAGAGTTGGCCGTTGACCTGGAGATGGATTCGCTCCATCACTATCAGGAAAAGGTTTGCCTGATCCAGATATCGACCCGTAGCGAGAGCTGGCTGATCGACCCGCTGGCGCTTAAGGATCTGTCGCCCCTGGCAGCGCCATTGGGTGATCCGGGCATCCTGACGGTGATGCATGGCGCCGACTATGACATACGCTCTCTGCACCGGGATTTCGGCATTGAGGTATGCAATCTTTTCGACACCATGATTGCCTCCCGTTTCCTGGGACTCACGGAATTTGGTCTGGCGGCCCTCCTCAAGGCGCGTTTTGGTGTTGAGCTGAATAAAAAATATCAGAAAGCGGATTGGAGCAAACGACCGCTCAGTACCGAGATGTGCGCCTATGCAACGGCGGACACAGCCTATCTCCTGCCGCTGTGCGACCAGCTTCGCGGTGAATTGGCAGGGAAAGGCCGTCTTTCCTGGCTGGCAGAGGAATGCCGTCTGGTATGTCAGGCCCGAGTTAGCGAGAAGGAGGGGCCTTTGTTCGTCACCTGTAAGGGGGCCGGAAAACTTAAAGGTCGCAGCCTTGCCATACTGGAAGAGTTGTTGCTGCTACGCGATTACTTGGCACGGGAACTGGATCGTCCACCTTTCAAGGTAATCTCGGCAGAGACCCTTCAGGAAGCTGCCGAGAAACGTCCCCGCACCATCAGTGAACTGGCAGCGATCAAGGGGATGACACCAGGCCAGATTCAGCGCCATGGAGAAAGTATTCTGGCTGCTATCATAAAGGGATTGGCCTTGCCTGAGGGAAATCTGCCTCGTTTTCCCCGTCAGCAGCGGGATGAACCGGTCGACGGAACCAAAGAGCGCCTTAAGCGCCTCAAATCCTGGCGCGAACAGCAAAGTTCTTCGCTCGGACTCGAACCGGGCGTGGTTGCTCCCAACTGGTTGTTGGAAAGTGTTGCGGACGCATATCCAGTCGCCCCTGACGACCTGAATACTGTTGCGGGGATGCGGGAATGGCAGAAGGGGTTGTATGGAGTAGATTTGCTGGCTGAACTGGGAGCAGACTTATAAGGCACTTGGCAAAGAATAAACATCCATCTTGCATTTCATCTTTAGGCCGTATTTCGCCGCGCCTCAATCGCAAAATCCTCAACGTAGCATTGCTACGCCTGTGGTTTTGCTCAATCGGCACGGCAAACTCCGACCCAAATCTGAACGTTATATGGAGCATTTATTCTTTGCCGAGTGCCTAACGGGAGCAGAATGTGGAGCAACCCTATCTGAGTATCGTCATACCGGTCTATAATGAGGAGTCAAACCTTGCCCCCTTGATGGAGCGACTCTATCCGGCCGTCCTGGCGACCGGCAAGTCGTTTGAGATCATCTTCACCAATGACGGATCTCGTGATCGCTCGCTGGAACTCCTGAAGGGTATCGTGCAGGATTATCCCGGTGTCAAGGTAATCGAGTTCAATGGCAATTTTGGCCAGCACATGGCGATCCTGGCGGCTTTTGAAATGTCGCGGGGCGAGATCGTCATTACCTTGGATGCTGATCTTCAGAACCCACCAGAAGAAATCCCACGCCTGATAGCCGAGATTGAAAAGGGACATGACGTGGTCGGTACGATCCGTCAGAAACGCCAGGACTCTCTGTTTCGGCGGATGGCCTCGCGTATTGTCAACATAACCACCAACAAGATGACCGGAATGCGGATGAACGATTACGGCTGCATGCTGCGGGCCTATCACCGTTATGTGGTGGACAATATCAACCGCTGCCGGGAGACGACCACCTTTATTCCTGCTCTGGCCCAGACATTTGCCTCAAACCCTACAGAGATCGAGGTGGCTCATTCTGAGCGAGCCCAAGGCGAGAGCAAGTATTCCTTCTATAATCTGATTCGCCTCAATTTTGACCTGATGACCGGTTTTTCGGTGGTGCCGCTACAGCTGTTTGCCCTGCTCGGAATTATCACCGCAATTTTCTCGCTGGCCTTTGCCATGTTCTTGTTTATTCGTCGTTTCATCATCGGCGCCGAGGTGGAGGGGGTCTTTACCCTTTTTGCGATACTCTTCTTCTTTATCGGTATCATTATTCTGGGCATCGGCATTGTGGGCGAGTATGTGGGCCGGATTTATCAAGAAGTCAGAAAACGACCGAGGTTCGTGGTCAGAAGGACATATGGCTTTGAAGAACAATAAATTGATAATCTGCGCCTACCACACGGTTGGTTATCGCTGCATCACGGAACTCCTGCATCAGGGGGCTGATATCGCCCTGATCTTTACCCACGAGGATTCGCCAACCGAGGAGATCTGGTTCGAGTCGGTGCGGGAACTGGCAAAGCAGCACAGCATTCCCTATCTGACAACGGATATCAGCGCGCCGGAGAATGTGGAGCGGGTGAAGGAACTTGCCCCGGACTTCATCTTCTCCTTCTACTACCGCAACATGATCAAGCCGGTTGTGCTTGAGATTCCGAAATTCGGGGCTCTCAACCTCCATGGGTCCTATCTGCCCAAGTATCGCGGTCGCGTGCCAGTCAACTGGGCGGTGATCCACGGCGAGACCGAAACCGGCGCAACACTGCACTACATGGTGGAGAAGCCTGACGCCGGTGATATTGTTATGCAGGAAAAGGTAGAGATCACCTTTACCGACACGGCTCATGATGTCTTTGGTAAAGTGGCTGACGCCGCAGTAACGGTCATCGCCCGGGCCTGGCCGTTGCTACGTAAGGGAATTGCCGAGCGTATTCCGATGAATCTGGCCGAAGGAAACTACTACGGCGGGCGCAAACCAGCAGATGGTCTTATCGACTGGAACATGAGCGCTCTCCGGATATACAACCTGATACGCGGTGTTACCCACCCATACCCCGGCGCATTTACCTATCTGGACGGGAAAAAGGTCATTATCTGGCAGGGGTGTCCGGTGGATGGGAACGGTGAGCCAGGCAGCATTCTGTCTCAAGATCCGTTCTTGGTCGGCACAGGCGAAGGGATGCTGGAAATAAGGCGATTGCAGATCGAAGGGGAAGAGGAGAACTGCTTACCCGGCTGCATGATGCTGTCCGGTACGTTTGATGCGCCAATGCCATAAACAAACCGGTTAAGCATGGCCTGAGTGTCCTCATCATCGAAGAATACCATAGCGCGGTTGTTGCCGCGTTGCGTGATGTGGTGTGGGTAACCGGGTGCTATGATGCGGGCTATTCTTAGCATGGGTGAGATAGTACCGTCCGATTTTCACATTAGCAACAGAAATATGGGGAGTGTCCCTAGTTTTCCCCTTGGATATCGGCCTGTTATACAATTCTTTAGTCAAACGTGCACACTAAAACATACTTTTATAGACCATATTTGCTATTTTAACATTTTTCAACTTGTGCTATTTTTAGCACTAAAAAGAAGGTTTTTCCTTCAAATAGCTCAAAAATGAGGTAAAAGTACCCACTAAAAATTAAATTCTAAAATAGCTCTAACCTACTGATTGTATTACAACTATTCAGTAATATTGCGCCTTGTCTAAAAGGGAACATCCGATACAAGCCTACGGGCATTTTTTTCCTTGGCGCAACGCATGCACCCGATAAAACCGCAACCCGGAATTCAAAAGTTTAGGAGCATTGAAGATAAAAAGCGATGTACCGACGCCGCTGGATACAGCGCCGAAAAGGACTGACAGAATGACCATCCACGTTATTGGCGCAGGCAACTGGGGTACAACGCTGGCAAAGCTGTTTGCCGATACAAACGCGGTTCGCCTCTGCGCTAATTCCCCTGAACATGCTGCCGCGATCAACGCGCTGCACGAGAACCAACGCTACCTGCCTGGAATCCAGCTGCCGGATACTCTGACAGCGGTTGCCCTGTCAGAGGACTGCTTTGCGCCGGATGATGTGGTGGTGCTGGCGGTTCCGTCCCGCGCATTGCCGGAGCTGACGCAATCGCTGCAAACACGTGTTACCGGTCTTCCTCTGGTCTGTGCCACCAAGGGTTTCCAGCATGCCACCTTCAAGACTATGGGGCAACTGGTGAGGGAAATGATCCCCGAGTCCCCGCTGATCGTGCTCTCCGGCCCGAATATCGCCCGTGAACTGGCTGCCGGACTCCCAAGCAAGGCGGTGCTGGCCTCCCACGATCTTACCGCCCTTACAAAGACGGCCCGCGTATTGCGCAACAAAACCTTGATCTTCGAGCTTT
>JBAYZR010000015.1:0-20226 GCA_041672425.1 Pedobacter sp.
CGCGACTGCGGTCTGCTTTGGTGCAAAAGGGCTTTTTTTTTCAGTGTCAGAATCTTCAGGCAATTGGGGAATCGCATGTCGCTGCAAGGCTTTGCGTAGGGGAAACTAGGGACACTTCCCACATTTTAGGAAACTAGTAGGAAACTAGGTAGAGTAGAGAGCAGGTTTCACCCTACCTTCCCTCATCAAACCGTGCTTGCGGTTTTCCCGCACACGGCTTTCCGATGTTCTTCACTGCAAGGCATGCGCTTTCGTCCAGACCGCTGATGTCGGCACTTTGTACAGGTTGTATCTTTCATATAGCAACCTGCTAGGAAACCTGGCGTATCCTGCATTGCGATTTCTGACCTAAGGGAAACTAGGGACACTTCCCACATTTTGAAGGGAAACTAGGGACACTTCCCACATTTTGTAGTGACGGATTGAGGAAAACGACAATAAACCGGGAAGTGTCCCTAGTTTTTTCGGGAAGTGTCCCTAGTTTTTTTCTAGTTTTTTCCTAGTTTTTTTCTCGGTAAAGCTTGCAAAACTGGCTGTATTGGTAGCCGTCCGGCTGGCTTGCCTTGTATTCGTCCCACAAAAGAGCCAGGGTGACATTTTTCTTCCGCATCTCCTTTTGCATGAGGGACCATTCCGGCGCGGCCCTGACTGCCTCGGAAACAACAACAGGCGGATACAGCAGCAGATCCAGAGCCGTATCGTCCAGACTCTCAGGCAAAGGCCAGGATAGTGCGGCATTTGAGGCGCGTTCAAGACACCCGGCCACCGTGCTTCTGGCAGTAGAGCAACTTTTTGCGATCTCGCGGTTACTGAGCTTTGACGTCCACTTCAGTCTTAATATTTCTCTGATTTTACGCATAGGGGTTTTCTCCGCTGGCACATGCTCCTCCTCAAAATTTGATTAATGAGGGGAGAACATATACCTGTTGAAATTACCCAGCGACGACAATAAACGGGGGATGGTGCGAAGTACTCAGGGGGTGGCCGAGATCAATCGGAATAGGTGGCCGACTTCAATCGGAATCAGTGGCCGACTTGGTGCGGAATCCGCAATCTTTGCCGCAGTAGCGGCAGACTTTGGCTTCAGCTTTTATAACTTCGGCGCAGAAAGGACACTTCTTGCCTCCATCGGATAATGCAGATTCTTCTGCTGCTTTCGGCGTAGCCTTCATTAGCAATGCGTGAGGTAAGGCGGCTATAAACAGCAAGGCACCATAAATCCAAAAAGCCAAGAAGCTCCGCCCTTTACTTCTTGCGATAGCTGCGAGAACCAGTCCAATAACAATTGCTAAAAAAAATCCATTTATCTTTCCTCCTCTTTGGGTAATCGCGCCCACTCAGGAACACTCGGGCTCTTGGATATTTATCCGATTTTTGGGTTTTAGTGCGGGGATGATAACGCTAAGACGAGGCTAATTCAATGGTTATATCTGGGGGGATCTTGAGGAACGCTGCTTGGGGTTCCATGTTAAAGTGTTAATATTAAAGCAGAGCTGTAGCCGATGAACAGTCACAATCAATCATCCCAAAAAACTAGACAATATCTTCATTCCTGAATCGCTTGAAAAGCAATGTGCCAAGAATAAGGCAATATACAAGGACATTGATGAGT
Source organism: Pedobacter sp. (assembly GCA_041672425.1). Taxonomy (GTDB): domain Bacteria; phylum Desulfobacterota; class Desulfuromonadia; order Geobacterales; family Pseudopelobacteraceae; genus JACPFJ01. The sequence continues at coordinate 1,613 of JBAYZR010000015.1, forward strand.
GGATAGATAGGGCCGAATCCATGCTTTGATTCGTTCTCAATCAACGAAGATGCCAACTGTTGAACTCCTAAGAGCTTCGGCCAGAAAAAATAAACTACTTTCCACCATGTCAAGTCTGACTGTGGTTGGCCAGCCGATTGTAGCACCACCGCCTGCGCCATCTGGCTGTGGCTGGCAGCAGCTATGCCGTCGGCTACAAAGCCAACGATACCGACACCCAGAACACACAGAAATGCGACAATGTCGGGCATCAGTAGTGACAAAAGAAGCACAGCAATAACCACAAAGAGCAGGTTGATAGAGCATAGCAGTGAAGCAACGAGGTATTCCGGCATGCAAACCTTCAAACTGATGGATGTGATTAAGAAGACAATGCTATGCAAAATGAACATGAAAAGTGTCGATAAGACCCATAATCCAAGGATCTTTCCCATAACATACTGCCAACGGGCTATCGGTTTGGACAAAATACACGATTGCATCCCCTCATTCCGGTCGCGCCTTAATATTCGCATTGAAAGTAAAGCCGCTATAACCATCACGCCAACACCAATGACGTGGAAGATCACTTTCGATAAAGTTCTGACAACGGTTGCGGCATCAAGAGATTGTCCGTTCACCACATAATTGCCTTGATAACAGCCACGAACAAGAAATACGCAGATTGCGCAGATAACGAACATGACGACAAAACTTCTCTGCTGCACTTCGTCCATAAGAGTATATTTTGTAATCCTTGTTATTGCGGGAAGTGATTTTGAAGTTTCCATGTCAACCTTTCACCAGTCTAACAAACACATCTTCCAGCGTCTCACCGTCTTTGACAATGGCGGAAATCGTGTCTTTTACCAAGAGGTTGCCACGGTTGATTATTGCTGCGGTATCGCAGATTTTTTCAACTTCCGACAGTAGGTGTGAATTCAGGAAGATGGTCATGCCTTGACCTTTAAGTGACTCCAGGAGTTGGCGGATTTCCCTGATGCCGATAGGGTCTAAACCGGAGGTGGGCTCATCCAGAATCAACAGTTTCGGATCTCCCATGAGTGCAGCGCCTAATCCGAACCGTTGAACCATGCCCTTGGAATATGTGCCGACCTTTGTATTCTCCCTGCCTTGCATTCCGATCAGCTCGACAATGCGCCTGCATTGATCGATAGCCTCGGACCGGCTTATATCCAATAATTCAGCGCAACGCAGGAGATATTGCCATCCTGAAAGAGATGGTGGAATATGGTGGTTTTCGGCAAGATAACCGATTGATTGTCGGCATTCTGCTAGGGTACTTGGGATGCCGCTTAAAGATAAGTTTCCCGACGTCGGTCGTGTAAAGTCGAGCAGCATCTTAACGATTGTCGTCTTACCGGCGCCGTTGGGGCCAAGTAAAGCAAAATACTCACCTGTATTGACAGAAAAGGATACATCATCAACAGCAGTAAGCGATTTGTATCGTTTGGTAACGTTTTTCAATTCAATCATATAATGGACTCTTATTAAATCTCAGAAGAGCTCTGGAGTGTAAAATCATACGCCCCATCCAGCAACCAGCAGCACATCATCCTGAACAGCCAGCTTGTGCATTCCATCAGTAAAGCCACTTCTGCTGAAAAGGATGAATCTCTCTCGTCGTGACTCCTTACCCCATACGACAATCTGCGCTTTGCGTTGCAGGTTACGGTAGATATCCTCACCGATCGGATTGATGCTCCACTTGCATTCACCGAACCAGATGGTTTCATTCTCTTCATCCAGCGCTACCAGATCTATTTCTTCATTCTTCTGCCACCATCTGCCAATGGCCGAAAATGTCATTGTGCCGGTTTTCATAAACTCCAGACAGCGCTCTCTGCAGACATCCTCATACACAAAAGAAAGGTGTTGGTCGAACGTTTCGTTGATTTTATTGATCAGGTAATCAGTATTGCCTATTTCCAGTCGACTTCGATGTGGGAATACATATTTGAACCAGAAGGAGAAGAAACGGTCATGCAAGCGGTACAGCCCAAGTCTGCTCTTGTCGGGATACTTTTCCGTAACCGGAATTTCTTTATCCACGAAATGGAGTGAACGAAGGATATCCAGATAACGGGTAAGATGACTCTTTTCAAAGCCAGTGTCGTTGATGATCTCCGACATTTTCCGTTTGCCCTGGGCAATGGCACGAAGGATAACAAAATAGTTACGCGGTTCACGAAGTTCTTCTCGCAGCAGAAACTCGACTTCATTGTGGAGAAATGATCCCCGATCGAGGATAAGATCGGTGATGGCGTTCTGAATGCTGCCCTTGGAATCAAAGCGCTCAATATATGCCGGAATGGAACCGAAAACGCCGTATATTTCTAGTCGCTGTTTCAAATCGGCTTCAGGAAAAAACTCTGCCAGCGATGTGAACGGCATTTCTCGTACTTCCAGTGAAGCAGTACGCCTGCCGTAAAGTGGCGCTTTGTAAAAAAGCACCTCCTCTTCCATCATGCCAATGCTTGAGCCGAGCAGGATCAGAAACACATTGCTCTCCTTCAGATGAGTATCAATACCTTTCTGAAAGATGGAGGAAATTCCTTTGTTGGAATTGACCAGATAGGGGAACTCGTCAATAACCATGACAAGCCGTTCGTGCTCTGCTTTCTCCTTGAGATAGCGGAAGAACTGCTGCCAGTCCCGAAAGCCTGATTCAACCAGGATGGTGTCGCCGAAGTATTCACCAACCTCGCATCCCAGGTTACGCAGTTGCTCCCCTTCCGTAACGCTGTCGGCGAGAAAGTAAAGAGCTCGTTTGTCGCGAATGAATTCGCGTACCAAACGGGTCTTGCCTACGCGTCGCCTGCCGTAAAGTGGGATGAACTGGAAACTGGTCTGGTTGTAATATTTGTTCAGGAAGGCAAATTCTTCGGTTCTGTTGACGAATCGCATTGGCATCACCATTTGGGTATAATCGTAATTTGGATAATCGCGATTATACTTATCGAATTCAAAAAGGCAACTAAATGCTATCCGTCAAAAGAGAAGTGCATGAAAGTAAAATGCTGACAAGAACGATAATAGCGAAAGTTTGAAAGACAAAACCTACTATGGATTTTTCTCAATGGAATGCTCCGGGTGTTTAAATAAGAATCCTCACCAGAATTGAGTTCGCAGGCAACACAGCATACATGCTCCTGAAAAATTCAACCTTGAGCGACTCTTCTATCTTGGCGAAGCAAACGATCCTGAACTGAGTGCTTGTGCCCCTCTGCTACCTCACCGCGAACTGCTGTCTGGTTGGCTGGATAATGACCACTTAACCCTGACCAAGGCTCAGATCAAGCTTGGCCGGATAAGAGTGGTGGTAACCTACAGCAGCCTGTATCGCTGTACTGTGCATATCTTCTAAATTGCTCCTTCACCACCCACCTCAAAGATTCCACCATCACCACTGCTGACCAAAAAGTAATCGGCCTGCATCCTTGCAGCTTATTTTGTGTGCTGCAATGCAGGAGGATCTGGTAATGTTTATTATAAAAACAGCGACATTATTATTCATGAATGTCATATTAAATAATCACTAAGGGAGTCGGAATAAACTGATATACCAAGTTTTACGCACGTATTCAGGTCGAATTTGTCGTCCCTGATTGAGCAAAACCGCAGGCGTAGCAGGGCTACGTTTGAGGATTTTGCGATTGAAGGGGCGGCAAAGGCGGCCTGAAGACGGGATGTAAAACGGTATATTTGTTTTTTCCGGCTCCCTAAATGAAACTTTTTTAAGCATTTAGTTGTCAGTAACACATCAATATGCTAATCCTCTGTTTAGCATGAGTCAGGGAGAGCTTTTTTCGGAGCAGGAGTCATTGGCTCCATATCAGTACCTTGATAAAAGATCCGATTTATTACAAAGGGGGATTAAATGAAATTCTGTTTCTTATGCCTATTGTTATCGACGGTATTGTTTTTGGAGGTTCCAGGAATTTCTTTTGCGGCGGATTTGTCAGAAAGCAATCTGGCGGCAGTTACAGATGTACAGAAATATAACCGTGCGATTCATATAATGGCAATGTTGCTGGTAGGCTTCGGATTCTTGATGGTTTTTGTTAAAAGGTATGGAAAATCGGCGATAACGGCAACCTTTCTTCTTGTAAGTGTTGCCATCCCCTTATACTTCCTGAAAGATAGTTTTTATATTTTGGGAGGTTCTGAAACGATCATTGATAAGCTCATTCTTGCGGAATTCGCAGCGGCGAGTTTGTTAATCTGTGCGGGAGCGGTACTTGGTCGCCTAAAGATGCATCAATATATGCTGCTAGGTGTTCTTTTTGTCCCATTCTATGCCTTGAATGAATGGATAGTGCTGAAAGGTGGACTGGGGTTAGTCACAAAATTTGTGGATACAGGTGGTTCAATAGTAATTCACGCCTTTGGCGCCATCTTTGGTCTGTGCGTGGCTCTGTCCATGACAACTCAAAAAGAATATGAAACGCCTATCGAGAGTGACTACACAAGTGATAGATATTCCTTGTTGGGAAGTATGGTTTTGTGGGTGTTTTGGCCAAGCTTCTGTGCAGCTTTGGTTGCTCCGGCAGAAGTGCCTGGAACGGCTGTTAACGTTATACTTGCACTGTGTGGATCAACGATTGCCACGTACTTTGCATCTGTTCAATTGCGCGGTAAAATATCGGCGGCAGATATTGCCAATGCCACCCTGGCAGGGGGGGTTGCTATCGGTTCGACATGTGATCAGGCTATTCCCGGGGTCGCTTTTCTCATCGGAATTATAGCGGGGATTATTTCCACTGTTGGTTTTGCCCTGATCCAATCAAAACTGACTGACAAGCTTAAATCTGTTGATACCTGTGGGGTTCTATATTTGCATGGACTTCCCGGGTTATTTGGTGGTGTAGCGGCACTTTTGGTTGTGAGCGGCATAACCATGGGCACACAACTGGCCGGGATAGTGATAACAATAGCGATTGCCTCCAATACAGGGCTTTTATCGGGGAAAATTATTTCATTTTTTGGCAGAAGAGCAACAGCATATTGTGATGATGAGGAGTTCGAAGCTGAAGCGGAACCCTTCACAGAGACTGCTGCCATAGTTGTGGTTCCGTTGCCCCCCAACTGATGGTTCCCTGAATCATTATCTCTATCTTTTCCGGAAGCCGGGAATGGCGTGTCAGAGTTTGGTTTCACCCAGATGATGCTGTTCCTTCCAGTTTTGTACCAGGTAATACAATATCGGAATGGTTACCCGTGACAGCGTTGTCGAGGCGATCTCGCCGCACATCATGGCAATGGCCAGCCCTTGGAAGATCGGATCGAAGACGATCACGAAGCTACCTACTACAACAGCCGCCGCAGTCAACAGCATGGGGCGGAAGCGCACAGCGCCCGCCTCAATGATGGCCTCATCCAGCGCCATCCCTTCCCGGCGTTTCATCTCGGCAAAGTCAATCAGGATAATCGAGTTACGCACGATAATTCCGGCCAGAGCTATAAAACCAATCATGCTGGTAGCGGTAAAGAAGGCCCCAAACAGGGCGTGGCCCGGCAGAATGCCGATAAGAGTCAGTGGTATGGGAACCATTATAACCAGTGGGGTGGTAAAGTCCTTGAACCAGGCGACCACCAGGATGTAGATCAGTACCATAACAGCGCCAAAGGCTATTCCCAGGTCGCGGAAGACTTCGTAGGTGATGTGCCACTCGCCATCCCACTTCATGCCCATATGTTCCTCACTCCAGGGTTGACGGGACGCCAGGACTTCGATCTTGTGACCGTCAGGGGTCGGCAGGTTGGCGATCTCCTCCTGCATCTTAAGAATTGCGTAGACCGGAGCTTCGATCTGCCCGGCCACGTCTGCGGTCACGTAGATCACATTCTTAAGATTCTTGCGGTAGAGGCTTTTATCCTCGTGATCCGCACCAACTGTGAGAGCGGCACATTTCCCCGTGGTCCCGGAACATAGATTGAGGAGAGTCCGGCAACAGAACTGCGCTGGCTGGCGGGCAGGCGCAGGTTGATGGCTACCGGCTCTTTCTCCCTGTAAAAAAACTAGGGACACTTCCCGGTTTATTGTCGTTTTCCTCAATCCGTCACTACAAAATGTGGGAAGTGTCCCTAGTTTCCCTCCCAGATTCTCGTCAAAAATAAATCTGTCCCCTTTTCTGTCTGTCCCCTTTTCTCTTTTCTTTTTCGTCGGCCCCCTGTGTCAGACGATTCAAGGCATCGTAAAGGTAGCTATAGGCGGTGGTGGTTGCGCCTACCTTCTCCGTATGGGTCAGTCGGTTCCCCACCCCGTCGTAGGTGTAGTCGTGCTGGCTGATGATGGAGCTTGCGGTTGTCTTGTTAACCACCTGGGAGAGGGTGTTGTCGGCATTGTAAGCGTAAAGGGCGCCAACTCCGTTGGGGAACCATTTCTCGGCCAGCCTGCCGCCATCGTCGTAACGGAAGGTGACGTAGTCTTCGTGAGGCGCCCAGATGCCGGAGAGGCGACCGACCGGGTCATAGTCGTAATCGGTGCGGTTGCCGTCGGAGTCCATCATCCAGTTCAACATGCCGTCGGGGCTATAGTTATAGGTGAGGGACTTGTTCCCCCGGCTGTCGGTGACACTCGTGAGCCTATGGGCCGTGTCGTAGTCATAGTTCATGGCAGGGCTGGTGTTGTTGGCTCTGGTTACCTGCCCCAGGGGGTTGCGGGTATTGCTCCGGTCAGGGTTGTGGTCGGGGCGTTTGTGGGAGGTGCGATGAAAGCCCAGCTCCCGTCCGGGCGCTGGGCTGGAAGAATCTGGCAGTAGACTCCATTCAGGAGGTCGGTTGCCTGGTTCGAATAGGTGTATTGCCCGAGGCGGATCGCGGAGAGTGCGAGGGGGGTGTCGGGAAAGCTCATTGGGTACTGGCTGTATGCGCCCCACTTGGCGCCGTATGTGTTTGGAAACGGATCGCTGCGCCAGGTCAAAAGCTGAGCCAGGTACGCTGACACATCCACACCGGCCCCCTTCAGGGCGATGGTCTTGCGGGACAGGGAGTCGACACTCGGAGCGTCTGCGTTTTTTAGCCAGGCCACCGCACCGCCGAAGCTGTTACCACTGGAGATGCTGGCGTTGGTCAGAGCATCCAGGGCCGCAGCTGTGGACTGCACCCCCAGACTGGCGGCAGCCTGCCAACTGCCATCCCCATTTTGGTGAGTGATGAGCCAAGCGAGCCCTTTGGCCCTGGCTTGGTCGATCTGGGCCTGGGTAGCAGCCTGGGCCTGTGCGGCGAAGATCGCCCCCATTGTCAATACCGTGAGTGTGCGCAATATGAGAGACACGATATACCTCCTTATGGCCGGAATGACCCGATTTGAAACAAAAAAAGCCCACAGCAGGACGATGAATCACCCGCTGCGGACTTCCTGATCCCTGATCCCTGATCCAAAATGATTTCCTTGACAGGAGTGGGACATGGGAATAATTTTGGAATGGTTAACGGTTGGAATGGTTAACGGGGGTGGGGATGGGTTCACGAATTTCAGCCGTTCGCATGAAAAGCTGCTTTTACCGCTTTGTTGCCGGTGGAGCGGCTTTTTGCTTTTATGATCAACTTAGCATCTTGGAAGCCCCCATTACATTCTGACCCCATTCATTTTAGGGGGGGGCGCAGGGAGTCGCCGTTGCTCAGCAATCTCTAGCGTTTATCAAGGGCGTTACGGAATCCTTCCCCAATGCGAAAATAACCTTCGATCACTTCCATATCATCCAACACATGAACGACGCGCTCGGTAAAGTTCGGGCGGATGAAGCAAAAATCTTTCCGGATCTCATGAAAAATAGCCGTTATTCTTTCCTTAAAAACTCTGAAAACTTGACAGAGAAGCAGGACTAAATCTTGCTCAAGCTGAGTCAATACAGGCTAAAAACAGGGCAGGCCTAGCCAGGGCAAGAGCTTACCACTCAACAAAGAATCTGATCAACATGTCTTACCTGATTGCTGGTAAGCTGGAATTTGGCTTATCCACTTGATACAGCGACGAGCCAGAAAGTATAAAGGTTTCCGACCGAAGATAAATACTTCAATGAACAGAATACCCTAAGGAGTGAACACATGTACTACCCAGTTGTCCTGCTTACGTGGCTTGCCAGCCATTACTACATCATTTTTGCCCTGATTGTCTTTGCCATTCTGATCTGGAACTCGGTTGTGATTGTCGGTGGCAACGAGATTGCCCTGATCGAACGCAGGTGGTTCGGCAGCAAGATGCCTCAGGGACGGGTTGTGGCCCTTGGTAATGAGGTTGGTATTCAGGCACGAACCCTCGGCCCTGGCCTGCACTTCCTGATCCCCTTTATCTACAAGGCAACCAAGAGTGTTTTTACCGAAATACTGGAAAACGAGATCGGCTTGATCGAGTCGGTGGACGGATCATCCATTCTGGCCGGCAACATCTTTGCTGCGGTTGTGTCCGGCCACAATTCCTTTCAGGATGGCGAGGCTTTCATCAAGAACGGCGGTCAAAAGGGGCCACAGATCGAGGTTCTCCCTCCAGGTAAATACCGGATCAACCCCTACCTGTTGAAGCTGACCAAGGGGAATGTCACCGAGATCAAGGATTTCGAGATCGGCATTGTGGAGTCGGTTGACGGCGTCGCCATCCCGGAAGGAAAGATATTTGCCCAAGCGGTAGAGGGTCACTCATCCTTTCAGAATGGTGACATTTTTATCAAGAATGGCGGTCAGAAGGGGCCGCAGATCGAGATCATCCCACCAGGCAACTACCGCATCAACCCTTACCTGTTCAAGGTCACCAAAAGCTCGGCCACCAAGATCAGCGAGAGGGAGATCGGTCTGGTCGAGTCTGCCGATGGTTCAGCCATTCCTGCCGGCCGCATTTTTGCCAATGTTGTGCCGGGTCACAACTCCTTCCAGTCCGGCCAGGATTTCATCAAAAACTGCGGTCAGAAAGGGCCGCAGACAGAGATCCTGCCGCCGGGTGTTTACCGTATTCATCCGAACCTTTTCAAAATCACCAAGGCTGCGGCTGTGAGCATTGCCAAAGGCGAGGTCGGAATGATAACCGCGCAGGATGGCGCTCCAATCCCGATGGGAAGGCTTCTGGCGCAGAGCGTAGCCGGACACTCGAATTACGAGAACGGAGAGGCATTCCTTAAAAACAGTGGGCAAAAAGGGCCGCAGATTGATGTTCTATTGCCCGGTACCTATCGCATCAACCTGAATCTGTTTCAGATTCAAATAGCTCCTGCGGTCGTCATCGAAGCCAATAAAGTTGGTCTGGTAACTGCCCTGGACGGTGTTCCTCTGCCGGATCGGGAATACGTAGCCAGTCCCATAACCGGTCATAACGATTATCAGGATGGCTCTGCCTTTTTGATCAAACAGGGGCAACGCGGCCCGCAGCTTGATGTGCTCCGTCCAGGAACTTATTACATCAACCCGTTCATGTTCAGTGTGGAAGTCGATGATGTTGCTGTCATTGAACGCGGCCAGGTCGGGGTTATAGTTTCTAACGTTGGAGAGGATCCAACAGAAGAGATGAAAAAACGGCTCGGCTCGACACAGGCCGGGGCGTCGGTGGAAGAGGGGAAAGAGAAATATGTCGTGCCCAAAGGGTTTCGCGGCATCCAGGAAGAGGTTGCCGGTCCGGGACGCTATTACCTCAACCGGCGGGCTTTCATGGCATACATCATTGATACGACGAACATCACCATCGATTGGGATGATCAGGAAGACACCCGCTTTGACCAGCTCACGGTCATCTCTAAAGATGGTTTTCCGATCCAGGTTGCCGTCAAAGTCGTTATCCGTGTTCGCCCGGATCAGGCGCCCTACATGGTGGCCAAAGTCGGCTCCATCGATAACCTGATCCAACATGTCATCCACCCGATGATCGACTCTTCATTCAGAAATCAGGCATCTACAGCCTCGGCAATGAACTTTCTCCAGAGTCGCTCGGAAGAACAGACAAAGGCAGAAACTCGCGCCCGCGTCGATCTTGAAAAATATCATGTGGAATGTGTGTCGGTCCTGATCTGCCAGATCAAGCTGCCAGAGGACCTGATGCAGACCCAGACCAAGCGGATCATCGCCGAGCAGCAGCAGGAGATGTACAAGATGGAGCAAAAGTCCCAGGCGGAACGCACCGAGATGGAGAAGATGCGCGCCACTGCTGACCAACAGCCGACGCTGGTTGCTTCGGAGATCGCCGTTAAGGTGGCCACCCAGAAAAAAACCGAGATGATCACACTGGCCGAAGGTAACGCAGAGGCCAAGGCGCTTGAGGGGGCAGGAGAGGGCAAGCGGTTGAAAGCCATCGGCGATGGCGAGGCCTCCAAAATTGCCGCCATTGGTGAAGCGACCGCCCAGGCCTACAGTAAGCAGCAGGAGGCGATCGGTGAAGAGGCCATCAAGCAAATAAAGATCGTGGAGTTGATTGCGACCGCCATTCAAAATGGCAACATCAAGATTGTTCCGGATGTTCTGGTTACGGGCGGCGGCAATGCCGGTGACGGGTTGATGGGGATGTTGACCAAGTTGTTACCGGGGGTGGATTTGAATGCACTGGTGAAGAAACAATCCGCGCAACTCTGATGATCATGCAATCAACCTGGAGGTAAGGCACTCGGCAAAGAATAAACATTCCATCTTGCATTTCATCTTTGAGCCGTATTTCGCCGCGCCTCAATCGCAAAATCCTCAACGTAGCATTGCTACGCCTGCGGTTTTGCTCAATCGGCACGGCAAGCTCCGACCCAAATCTGAACGTTATATGGAACATTTATTCTTTGCCGAGTGCCTAACATGAAACAATTTATTATATCGATTATGCTACTCTTGGCGGCAGCTTCGGCTGCCATTGCGAGCCGATGTTGGAAGCCGATATCCCTGTCCGCTACATCAGTTGGCATATCGCCTATGATGTTAATGCTGACGGATCTGAGTGACCCTTACCTGTTTTCATCTCCCTTTTTTTTCCCCTCCAGCAACACGCGCCAGTAGTACCCCGCGGTAAAACCGCCAATCGTTCCCGCCACCATAAATACGAACAACTGTAGATCTCCTTCTCCAGTGTCGATCAGTGATTTTCTTGCCTCGCGACCATGCTCTTTGGCAATTTTCTGAACCACGGCCTCATCAACCCCCTGCCACTGTTCCGTAGCGAATAACGTCTTACCGGCGCACGGCAGCATCAGCACAAACAAAGCTCCCCAAAATACCGTACGCATCATCGCACCTCACTTTCTGTGGCCACTAAAGCGGTCCTGGCCAACAGATCCGGTCGTTTCTTGCGCAGTAACGAAACCATACCGGCTGTTATGGCGCCTTCTATGACACCTAAGGGGAGCTGGGTGGGGACAAAGGCCAGGGCGATCTTTCCGGCCAACGGCCAGAAAGGGCTTGTTCCCCGGATGCCGGCGGCCAGAATCATTGCTGTGGATGCATAGGTGGCCCAATCCGCCAGAAGACCAGCTGCAAAGGCAGCCACTACAGGCCCGGCTCCACATGCCCGCAATGTGCGAAAGGCAAAATATCCGGCAAATGATCCAACTACTCCCATGGAAAAAAGATTGGCGCCCCAGGTGGAAAGCCCGCCGTGCGACAGGAACAGAGCCTGTATAAGCAACGCCACCGCAGCCACTACCACTCCCAGGGTGGGACCAAGCACTATGGCCGCCAAACCGGTTCCGCATGGATGGGAGCAGGTTCCGGCCGTGGGCACCGGCACTGGCATACATGAGATGATGAACACAACCGCAGCAACCATTCCGGCCAGTGGCTTACTGGACAGATCAATGGCTGAACGCCGCGCCAGGCTTCGTAGCCCAAAGGCCAGAAAGGGAGCCGAGGCAACAAACCAGAACAGCGCCCAGGAAAACGGCAATATCCCTTCGGAAATATGCATGGCATGTACAGGCGTTGGTAACACGAGGAGTAACGGCAACGATGTGAAAAGGCTAGTGTAGAGTCTGTTTATTTTCATTAGGTTCCCTGACTGATTTTGTATTTTCGGCAAGCATCCACAAAGGCCGGTGCAATTCCAGCATTACTACCGAAGTGCAGGTGGATATAGGATGCCAGGCAGTTGCGGAAACGATAGCCTTCGGCGCCTAATTTCTGCCCCTGCCGGGTTACGTGGTAGCATCGTTCCATCTGTAGCGGCATCACTCCGATCTCCGAGTAGTGAAACTCATGGCCGCGAGCGCTTCCTCCGGCAGCGGCAATAACGGAATCCGTTCCGAACTCCACCTGCCGATAGCCGAGCGCTTTGCGCTTCGGCAGCATGCGGGCCCGCACCGGAAAGACACCGACAAAATCATCGGACACGAGCGATTCCGAGCCTTCCATACCTTCTGTCAGGTAGATAAATCCGCCGCACTCGGCGTAGACCGGCATGTCTCCCGTGACGGCTTCCAGTATCGCCGTTTTCATAGCAATATTGGCAGATAGCCGCTCCGCATATAACTCAGGATAGCCACCCGGCAGATAGATTCCACAAAGATCCTTCGGCAGAGCAGAGTCATCAAGCGGCGAGAAGGCAACGATCTCTGCACCCGCCTCCTGAAGCAAGCGCAGGTTGTCCTCATACACGAAGCAGAAGGCGCTGTCTCTGGCCACGGCGATACGGACAGGCGAAATCCCTCTCGCCACCCTATTTGAACTAGGGGGAGCGAGTGGGATTTGAAGCTCCAGCAACGCATCCAGATCCAGATGCTGTTCAGCCAGATCAGCCAGCCGTTCCAGATACTCAGGCAAGAGTGGATTATCCTCTGCGGTTACCAGACCCAGGTGGCGCACAGGGATCTCCAGGGATTTATCGCGGGGGATACAGCCAATGACCGCAACCCGCGGCAGCGCCTCGCTCATGGCCTGCTTTAACAGCATACGGTGCGCCGCGCTACCAACGTTGTTAAAAACAACCCCGGCCAACTGTATCCGCGGATCATACTCCGCAAAACCCTTGACCAAGGCAGCCGCACTGGCGGCCATGCCACGCGCGTTGACCACCAGCTCCACCGGTGAGCCGGTTATGACAGCAACCTGGGCACTGCTGCCGTCGCTGGAAGATGCGCCCATACCGTCAAAAAGTCCCATTACTCCTTCGATAATTGCTACATCCGCACCAACGGTGTGCAGACGAAAGGTCTCGGCCACGAATGCCTCAGAACACATCCAGCCATCCAGATTGATGGATGGTCGACCGGTGACCATACGGTGATAGCCGGGATCGATAAAGTCCGGTCCGCACTTGAAGGGTGACACGACAAGACCACGACGTCGCAGGGCCGCCATGATGGCCAGGGCCACCGTAGTCTTGCCGCTGCCGCTCTGGGGAGCGGCTATGAGAAAGGCATTGATTTTCATATCAAGTCCGTCACCGCAATGCCCTGCTGGCTCCACCATATTGAAAAAAGGCAATCAGATTAAACTCGTCCTTGTCGTACCCCTTGGGAAAGGCGCCAATCGGTCCGATCGCCTTGAGGGTCCTGATAACTTCATCATCAAGAATCCTGCTGCCGGAGCTCTCCAGCAACTTGATCTGCACGATTTCTCCACTACGGCTGAATGTGATCCTGACCGGCGTGATTCCCTCAACTCCATTGCGGGCGGCCTCTGCGGGATAGCGCCAGACACCGTACACGGAATTTTCGAATCTGCGTAAAAAAGATCCGAACTGGATATCGTCGGTATTGAGAAAACGGGTGTCCCCTTCGGCAATTTCGGTCTCAAACTTACGACGATAGTTCTCCTCCAGCTTTGCCATTTTGCCGGCGCCTGGAAAGAGCTGCGGCTGAGCTTGCTGTCGCATGGACTGCTGTTGTCTGGGCTTCAGCAGACTCGCTACCGACGATCCCGGCGCGACCTGCTGTGCCTCGCGACGGTCTGAAGGAAACGGAATGGATGGCTTGCTTGTTGAAATGGCTTCACGTGGCAAAACACGCGACTGCGGCTTGGCGGGCGGACGGAGAGATGCCGGAGCTTTGCGGTCGTGAAGATCAGCCCCTTGCGGAGCGCTCTCCCGTTCAACGCGAATCCGTTGATCGGAAAGACGCGATATCTCATGCTTCTGAATCGTAGGTTCCGGCACTTGCTGCAAATCAATAAAAACCGGTTCCTTGGGTGTCGCCTGTTTCTCTTCCGGCAGATAATACAAAAATACGAGCACACCTATATGGATCAGGAGCGATACGGCCAGCAGGTAAAGAAACGATTTTTCAATATATTTGTTTGACATGGATTGGTTTGCAACTATATCAGGCAGTGTCAGGTTCTATACAAGGTGATCTCTACCCTGTCTAACATCCTGCCACGTCATTGGGACGGGCTGAAAAAGTTACCCCTGACGTCAGCATTTACGGTAATGGACGAAGTAAATCTGTTTACCTTCTCCCATAAACTTCAGCATATACTTGGACAGTGGATAGCCCACGAGCTCATGGCGATAATGGTCTGGTGCAAGCATATTCGCGAAAGCGTCTACCTGCGGCATCAGGTCCGCCACATCCATACCATAATCTTCGAAGTCGGTGGCAAAGTAAAAATCCGCTCCCGGTCGCATGTATCCGGCAAGAAGGTTCATAAACCCGGTACCTACCAGCCTGCGCTTACGGTGGCGCTGTTTGGGCCAGGGATCGGGGCAGTTGATGATCACCGCCCGCAATGACTCCCGCTGAATGCAGCGTTCGAGGAAGACGCGAGCCTCGTCCCTCACCACCCTCACATTGTCCAGCCCCGCCTTATCGATGCGCTTGCAGGTCTTCAGGCATCCCTTATTGTAGTAGTCAATGGCGATAAAATTCCAGTCCGGATGCAGTGTCGCCATCTTAGCCACAAAATCGCCCATGCCACTGCCAATCTCTAACGCCACCGGATTATGGTTGCCAAAAACCTGCTGCCAGTCAGGCATGGTTGTCAGTAGTTCAGGCTCAAGAAAACGGGGTGAAGTTATAGGAATCAGGTTCAAGACATCCGCCTCGGTACGTTGTAATCTTGTCAAAATACCACAAGTCACGGCGACAATCACCGGTTTTTCGCCTGAATTCAAAATTTACGCTGCTCCACCAACACCAGAAGGTTTGATAAAGACTGCATCGACAATTGCTTTTAACCTTAACATTATTCAACAGCTATGGTATTAAGATACGATTTGCAGTAACAGGAGATAGAATGGAAATATTTGGCGGATTCATGGTTATGATGAGTATCCTCAGCTTCTTTATGGCAGTGGTATGGCTTGTTATGCCTTTTGTGGTATTCACCATCAAGGGTAAGCTGGACAAAACTCTGGACGTTTTGGAAAATATTGAAAAGCGTCTGGCCGACATGGAAGCAAAACTGGAAAGCTTGCAGACAAAATAGCCTACCTGCGAAACAACAGGCATTTAGTGCGCAAGAAATCATTTTTTGACGTACTTATCCTATTATCAGAGCTAGCCTCGGAGTCCTCCCATCAAAGAACCTTTCGGCAATCTCTCAGGTTTAAAATCAAGTCAGATCCAGGCCCTGGAACGTCTCTACCGTCGGCGTGTGCCGCCGGGGGAGTTCTGTACCCAGGAACTGGCTTCCCGCCTTGTCGAAGTATCCAGTGACATCCGTCGCCAGGTCGGCATCCTCGTAAACCGTTCAGGCATGGTAGAGTACGTCATTGCCGGTGACGAAAAGGGGCTGGTTATCCCCGAACTGCGCGACTATCCGCTGGGCAAGCGCACCCTGCGTGGACTGCGCCTGATCCACACCCACCTGAGAAACGAATCGCTCACTGAGGACGATATCACAGACCTGTCGCTTCTGCGGCTTGATCTCTTGACCGCTCTGCTATTCACGCCCGGTAAGAACCAGATTTTTGTCCAGATGGCCTGGCTTTCGCCTTCCCAGGGCGGGCCGTCAGCCATAACCGGTCCGATTACAGCGCTGGAACAAATCGACCTGGATTGTATCCATTTCATCGCCGAACTGGAAGCTGACCTGGAACATTCCACACGCGGCGCTGCCAAAACCAGCGAAGCAGTGGAGCGGGCCATCCTGATCTCCGCCACAAATGAAGGAACCCGCCAGGAAGCAGAGGATTCCATAGCTGAGCTGCGTGAACTGGCCCGCACCGCACGCATAGAGGCGTTGGACGCGTTCATCCAGAGACCCCGCCGCATGAATCCGCGCTTTCTGATGGGCGAAGGCAAGATGCGGGATGTAGTCATACGGGCCCTACAGCGTGGGGCCACCATGCTGATCTTCGACCAGGAGCTGACCCCGGCCCAGATCCGCTCCATCTCGGCCATGACCGAACTGAAGGTCATCGACCGCAGTCAGCTGATCCTGGACATCTTCGCCCCCCGGGCCAAGAGTCTTGACGGCAAGGTGCAGGTCGAGCTGGCTCAGCTCAAGTATCTGCTGCCGCGTCTGACCGGAAGGGGTGTGCAGATGTCGCGCCTTATGGGGGGAATCGGAGGTCGCGGGCCGGGCGAAACCAAGCTGGAAACCGACCGGCGCCGCATCCGTGACCGCATTGCCAGCCTGGAACGAGAGCTTAAGGAGCTTTCCCGCGGCAGAGCACAACGCCGTCAGCAAAGGATCAAGGCCGGTGTGCCGATCATATCGATCATCGGCTATACCAATGCCGGCAAGTCGACCCTTCTGAACACCCTGACTGCCAGCGATGTCTTTACAGAGGATCTGCTCTTTGCCACCCTGGACACATCCACACGCAGATTGCGTTTTCCCCGTGAGCGGGAGGTAATTATTACCGACACTGTCGGCTTCATACGCTCCCTGCCCAAGTCCTTGATGGGCGCTTTCAAGGCAACACTTGAGGAACTACAGGATGCCAACCTGCTGTTGCACGTGGTGGATGCCTCCACCCCCCGCTTCGAGGATCAGATCGCCCAGGTGGAGCGCATCCTGGAGGAATTGGGCCTGGGAGATAAGCCGCAGCTCTTGGTCTTCAACAAGGCCGATCTGCTGGCTGACATGAAAAAGACCAACACCGTAGCCTTTCTCAGGGTGCGCCATATCGCCCGCATCCGCGATGGCCTCACTGTCTCAGCCTGTGACCGCAAGAGTCTTGCGCCGCTTATCAGCGCGTTGCAATGCCGTTTCTGGCAGGAGGAGGCGTAAGGGCGTTTCATAAAATCTTTATATGTCTGCAACATGGTTGTAACAAATGTATGTTACTAATGATTCTGTGAGATTGGATGTAATTGGGAAAAATAATGTGTATCAAGAGCAGGTGCGTGACATGAAGAAAGTGCTGATTATCGAGGACGAAAAAGATTTGGCTGAACTTCTGGTTTTCAACCTTGAGAAGGAAGGTTATGCCACTACCTGCGTCCATGATGGCAAACAGGGCCTGGAACGGGCTGGCGCTGACCTGCCTGATCTGATCCTGCTGGACCTGATGCTGCCGGGATTGTTGGGAACCGAGGTCTGCAAGGCGCTTCGCAAGGATCAGCGTACCGCCCACATCCCGATTATCATGATAACGGCCAAAGGTGATGAAATAGACCGAGTGGTCGGGTTTGAGGTCGGCGCCGACGACTATATCGTCAAACCGTTTTCAATCCGCGAGGTAGCCTTGCGGATCAAAGCCGTCATGAGACGTTTTGAGCATGAGGACGACATGCCAAAATCGGATCTTCTTACTATTGGTGATGTTGTTATCGATAAACAGCGCCATATTGTAATGAGCGCCGGTCTTGAAATTGAATTGACCAGTACGGAGTTCAAGCTGCTGTTCTACCTGGTTGAGAAAAAAGGGCGTGTGCAGAGTCGTGAGCAGTTGTTGCAAACGGTCTGGAGTTATAATAATTCCGCAGACACCAGAACGGTTGATACGCATGTGACACGTCTCCGCGGGAAACTGGGCGCACCTGGCGACATCATCAAGACCGTACGCGGTTTCGGCTACAAGATCGATGGATAACAAATGAGATTTAGAACCAAGATGGTCAGGATAACTGCTATCGGCGCAATCAAGTCGGTATTTTTTACACAATCAATGAAACCGCAAAAGCACAATTGATAAACCTAATAATATCAGTGTAGTACAAAATGGCATGAAAAATGCAATTTAAAATTACGTTTGATCAAATGATAGTAATTGAATGGAGGCTACTTATGAAAAACGTAATTGCAGTTATTTCTGTTTTACTTGTATTAAGCTTGGCAAGCTTGGCTGGAGCAGTTACTTATGAGTATAGTGGCACATTTGTTTTCACCTCAGATGTTGGGCAGTTCGACCTCCATTTGGCCAATGATGCGACTGTGCATATTTATACAGACTCTTGGACAGATCCCTTATCCGGAAACTTCGACCCGGCCATTTACCTCTGGAATGGAAGTGGGGTTCTTATTGCAGAGAGTATCGACATTGACCCCATTACCAACTGGAACGACTCTTTATCGGAAACTCTGTCAGCCGGTGATTACATTATTACCCTTGTGCTAGCTGGTAACATTCCCAATAATGATTTGTCACTGTCTGAAGGGTTTACAAATACCCAACAAGATCCCATCACAACGTATGGTCTGGGATATTATCATTTTTTTCTTGACGCAGTCCCTGTTCCCGAACCTTCCACCTTCCTTCTCTTCGCTGGAGGTCTTTTGGGCGTTGGAATGTTGAGAAAGAAATTTAAAGCCTGAGCCATATGGTCACA
>JBAYZR010000016.1:0-20033 GCA_041672425.1 Pedobacter sp.
GTCGGCATAAGCGGAATACCGTGAAAATCGCGGAATTTGCCGCGCAGTTTCGAGATCGGTTCTTTTACACCCAGTAGCGTATGTGAGGCCGGCTTGCCGAGTGCAACAATTACCTCAGGATTGATTGATTGCAGTTGCCGCAACAGGAATGGTGAGCAGGTTGCGATCTCATCAGGCGCAGGATCGCGATTGCCGGGCGGACGGCATTTAACCACGTTGCAGATATAGACCTCTTCGCGCTTGAGCCCCATGGCGGAAATTATACGATTCAACACCTGTCCCGCAGCCCCCACGAACGGTTCCCCCTTGGCATCCTCATCCGCACCCGGCCCCTCGCCGACAAACACCAGCCGCGCCTGCGGGTTCCCTACCCCAAACACCAGATTTTTTCGCGTCTTGCCGAGTATGCAGCGTTGACAATCCCCCAGATTCTTCATGATCTTGTCGAGGGATTCATGCAGGACTTCTCCCGGTGGCGCCGGAACGGTACTTTGCAGTGAAACAGCCTTGGCCGGGGTTGTTGCCTTAACATCGCCTGCCATGGCAACAGAAATGCCATCCAGTCCGCTTTCCTGAAGCGCTGCCAGATATTCCCTGAGGGATGCCGTTGCCACTGTTTTGAAAGAATGTGTGGTTTTCATACGCCCTGTTGAATCGTGCCCTGTTCTGGAGTATCATGAAGCGCTGAAGAGTACCAGCTACCGTAACCACCTGTCAAAGTGAAAAAACTATATGCATATACATTTACTCTTCCTGGTACTGGCCATAGTGAGTATTCCTCTACAGGCCTATGCCTGGGGAGGAGGCATCCATCTACAGACCGGCCTGAGCATACTGTCCGCACTGGACACTCTGCCGTCAGGCATAGCGGCGATCCTGGCGGCACCCCCCCGCGACTACCTTTACGGCTGCATAGCGGCTGACATAATTCTGGGCAAGAAATACACCCACTACATGCTCAATTGCCACCGCTGGCGCATCGGCCAGAAGGTTCTCCAGGCCGCCAGCGCGGACAGCGAAAAGGCCTGCGCCTACGGTTATCTTTCACATCTGGCGGCAGACGCCATTGCCCATAACTACTTCGTACCTTACAAGATCATGCGCTCGTTCGCCACGATGACGATGAAGCACACCTATTGGGAGATGCGTTTCGAGACCTTTGTAGAAAAAGATGTCTGGGAGCGGGCGCGTGAGGTATGCCGAAGTGATCAGCGAGCCAACGACACCTTACTGCGCAGTGTGCTGACCAACACCATCTTCTCCTTCGGCACCAACAAACGTATCTTCAACTCGATCATGCTCCTATCGCGGCTGGAGAAGTGGCAGAAGGTCATGCAGACCCTGTCGGACAATTCGCGCTATGCCCTGGCTGAAGAAGACCGTGATGAATACTTCCGTCTGACGGAAGAAGCGGTCTTTGATCTGCTGCGTTATCAGCAAAGCTCGCAGATACTGAAGGTCGATCCAACCGGCGAACGGGCGCTGGCTACTGCCGAGGCGTTGCGCAAAAATCTGAGGCTGCTCTACAAGAGTGGTCGGCTGACAAAGTCAGAGGGGCTGGAACAGGTGGAGTCGCTCAGGAAAAAACTGCGAGAAGCCCTGCATAAACCGGCGCTACTGGAGGAATTACACAGCGGAGAAGGCAACCGGCATTAGCAAACCTTCCGGGAGGACAGTTCGGTTGCAACATGATTGAGGATCATGGTAGCCAGATCGTCCTTGGACATCAGCGGACTCTCAACCACGCGGCCATCACTAAAAAAGAGCCTGGCACGGTTGGTATCCACATTAAAACCCGCATCTATCTGACTGACGTCATTCGCCACGATCATGTCCAGTTTTTTTTCCGTCAACTTTTTCGTGGCGCATATATCCAGGTTACCGGTTTCGGCAGCGAACCCGACCAAAAGCGGAGGATGCTTCATTCGCCCCAGTTCAGCCAGAATATCCGGGTTTTTGGTCAGCAAGAGCGTTATCTCATCGGCCTGTTTCTTGATCTTGGTCTCTTTGCGCTCAACCGACCGGTAATCGGCAACCGCAGCTGCCTTAACAACCACAGAGCATTCACCAGCACGCGCCATGACTACAGCATGCATCTCCCGGGCGCTCTCAACCTTGACGAGCTCAACACCGTATGGTGTTGTCAGACACACGGGACCGCTGACAAGTATCACCCGTGCGCCTCGTTGCCGGGCTGCTCGCGCCAAGGCATAGCCCATCTTTCCCGATGAATGGTTGCTGATGAAACGCACCGGGTCCAGTTCTTCGCGGGTCGGCCCGGCCGTCACCATGATAGTCTGTCCAGTCAGATCCTTGGTTGTCAATGCCGCAATTGCGGCTTCGAAGATGGCTTCCGGGGTCGCCAGCTTGCCTTCCCCTTCCCAGCCGCAGGCCAGGGTACCATTCACTGGCGGAACGAACAGATGACCTGCCCGCCGCAGCCTTTCCTCGTTTTCGCGATAAATCGGATTGGTGTACATGTTGACGTTCATGGCAGGAGCAATCAGTATCGGCGCCTTGGTAGCCATGACAGTTGTGGTGAGCATATCATCGGCAATGCCGCAGGCCAACTTTGCGATGATATTGGCCGTGGCCGGCGCAATGATAAGCAGGTCCGCCCGATCTGCCAGGGCGATGTGGCCAATTTCACGCTCAGCAATCAAGTTGAAGAGTTCAGTATGCACCGGGTTTGCGGATAGAGTCTGAAAGGTTAGTGGCGTGATGAATTCCTGGGCGGCGCTTGTCATGATGACATGGACATCCGCACCGGCCTTGGTGAGCAGGCGCAGCAACTCGACCGCTTTGTAGGCTGCAATGCCGCCGGTGACACCGAGTATGATCTGTTTGTTCTTAAGTATGTCCACTTAAACCTCAGAAATAAGGGTTGCTGCGCTTTTCATGGCCGATGGTAGTTTCGGGGCCATGTCCCGGATACGCGACTACATCGTCCGGCAGTGTGAAGAGCTTGGATTTGATGGATGCAAGCAACTGTTCGTGTGAACCACCGGGAAGATCGGTACGACCAATGGAGTCAGCAAAGAGAGTATCCCCGGTGATAACGGTTTTTTCTGCTTCGAGATAGAGACAGCAACCGCCCTGGGTGTGTCCCGGCGTGTGCAACACCTTCATGCGACACCTTCCAAAGCTGATCTCCATGCCATCATGTAGAAACGCATCCGGCTGAGGCGAATTATCTCCTCTTATTCCATAAGCCTTAGCCACTACAGCCGCCCGCTCCAGCATGGACGCATCCGCTTCATGAATAAGCAGACTGGCGCTGAAGCGTTCCATAACCTTCCGATTGGCGCCAACATGATCAAAATGTCCATGGGTATTGATGATCTGACCTATATTTAGTCTCAACCGTTCAATCTCAGAGATAATCAGATCGGCATCTCCACCGGCATCTACCACTACTCCCTCGCGGGTTGCCTCACAACCGAGTATGATACAGTTGACAGCCAGGGGGCCAACCACCACAATCTCACATATCATTAACGATACTCCTTAAGCGCGGTTTGATCGAGAGTCGTAGGCGCCCTGTTGACAGATCACCCGAGCTGGTATACATTTCTTACAGTTGTCGTAAGGAGGAAAAATCATGATTAAACCTTGGGTCGATCAGGAAAGCTGCATCAGCTGCGGACTTTGTATCTCAACCTGTCCAGGTGTCTTCCGCTTCAATAATGTCGGCAAATCGGAGTGCTACGATCCAGGTGGAGCTCCAGAAAAAGATATCCAGCAGGCCATTGATACCTGTCCAGTTCAGTGTATTAGTTGGGAAAACAGCTAAAAGAGACAAGTGTTTTAAAGCAGGTTGTTTTCTGCCAAAACGCAGGATATAACTGCTAAATTACTAAAGGAGATATTTTTATGCAACAATGGACTTGTACTATCTGCCAATACGTATACGACCCTGCCTTGGGTGATCCAGACAAGGGAATCCCCGCAGGAACCCCCTTTGAATCACTGCCCGACGATTGGTGCTGTCCTCTTTGCGGCGCCGGTAAAGATGCATTTGAAATGGAATAGCTTACCTGCTACCCCCGCATTGCGGGGGTTTTTATTTCTGTTTGTCAGCTGCTTTGATAATGTCCACCCTCATCACACCGGCTTCCATCTTGACCCGCCAGACCAACCCGCAGGCGCCACATTCCTTAACCGGTGACTCATCGGACGAAAATCCATCTGAATGCATGTCGATATCAACTAATGTTCTGTTTTCACAATTCGGGCACTTCATAATTCACTCCTTCTTACTTTTTCAATATTGATATGTTTTCTGCCAACAAACGTTACGCCAGCTCAGGCATGATCGTGATCATGGCTGTAAACAGCTTGTCAAGATCACAACGGGTCATGTCTCCCATGTGGGCAATCCGAAAAGTCTGCCCCTTGATCTTACCATATCCGTCGTCAAAAACGAGCCCGCACTCGTCGAGCTTCTTCTTGAGCAGCGCCAAGTCAATGCCGCGACTGTTGCGGGCACACGTAAGTGTCCGGGAACAGAAACGAGCTTCGGGAAACAGCCCGAAACCACGGTCTGTGATCCAGCCACGGACATAGTCAGCCAAGGCTTGATGTCGCGCCCAGCGAACTTCCAGTCCCTCGACAAATATCCGGTCCAGCTGGCAATCCAAGGCATATATCTGGGAGATACAGGGGGTAGAGGGCGTGTTATCCTTTACGTCATTGACGTCAAACTCCAGAAAATCGAAATAGTAGCCGCGACCTTCCATGGTAGATGCCCGCTTTAGCGCCTTTTCGCTGGCAGTGAATATCGCCAGCCCGGGAGGAATGGCCAGAGCCTTCTGCACTCCGAAGATGCAGCAGTCAATCCCCAATGCGTCCACCGGGATGCTAAGAGCACTCATCGACGAAACCGTATCCACAATAAACAGCACTTCGGGAAATTTACGCATCACATCGGCGATCTCTTCGAGAGGAGACATCACACCGGTAGAGGTTTCATTGTGGATCATGGTCATGCTGTCGTACTTGCCGCTGGCAAGTGTCTGCTCAACCGCCTCGGGCGTGACCGGCTTGCCCCATTCAAAGCAAATGGCGTCGGCCTGTTTGCCACAACGTAGAGTGACATCGTGCCACTTATCCGAGAAAGCGCCGTTGCAGAAGTTCGCACAGCGCGTACCCACCAAGTTGCGCACCGCGCCTTCCATAACACCAAAGGCGCTCGAAGTAGCCAGATAAACCTTGCCTTCGGTGGCCAGCATTGTCTTGAGTTTTGACTTGGCACGCCCATGCAGTTGGGCATACTCCTTCATGCGATGTCCGACCATGGGGGTTGCCATGGCAGCGAGAATTTCGGGATGTACCTCAACCGGACCGGGGATAAACAGTTTTTTATGCATGCAGGCTCCAGAATTCAGTGACGCTCTGGAAGCAGAGCGAAGTTGGCGCAAGATTTTACAAAGCTAGCAAATAGGGCAGTTAAAGTCAAGAATGCTCTCATTTCAGTCTATTATCAGGGGCTGCTATATCAGAGGGGTATCTGACTACAAACCAACATACCCCCTGAAACCTTTGTTGCTTCTGTCAATTCCGTTGCTACTTTTTAACACACTGATATCAATGTGTAATCAAAGTGATTTGATACATATTGTAAACGTTGTTGCATGCGTGCAAAATATGCAGTTTGTTGAATATAAATTGGAATTAAACGCAAAATATAAAATGACTCTTTGGCATTAGTTCTGCAATCTTGATCACTAATCCAAAGGCAAGAAATGTATCTGTACGCAAAGAGGAGGTTGCAATGCTCAAGAATACAACTGAAAAATTCAGAGTGTGTCTTGATGGTGACTGGTCTATGACTGGAGTTGCGGAACGGTTTCCGTTTCTTGAAAAACATCTATCTGTTTTGACAGAGTCTCAATCGATTGAAGAGTTTCAAAGTAGCGAATCGTATGGTTTCCTGGAAATAGATCTAGCCGGTATCAACGCGCTTGATGTATGCGGTTGCCAGTTGTTAGCCATATTTATCCGTAATCTGCGCCAGTGCGGGGTTACTCCTCGTATAACCAACATACCTGATACATTCAGATCCAAAATTCATTTTCTGGGATTTGACCGTGAATTTAATCTCTCACTTTGATGCTGCAAGGATATTTTCATGACTCAGTCTGATCGGAATAATAACAACATAGATCTTAACCAGTTCAACCAGGTTTTTTTCGAGGAGTGTGCGGAACACCTGGCCGAAATGGAACAGATTCTTGTCTCGCTCACCAACGAGGGGCCTGACGTCGAGCAGCTTAACGCGATCTTCAGAGCTGCCCATTCGATTAAGGGCGGGGCGGGAATCTTCGGTTTCCAGGATATGACTATTGTTACCCATGTACTGGAATCGCTTCTCGACCGAATGCGAAATCACGAGATCCCTTTTAGCAAGGCTATGGCCGATCTTTTTCTTGAAGCTGGCGATGTCATTTCCATGCAACTTGCGGGTCACCGTGATGGGGCTGAGGTGCGTCAGGAGGCCATTGACCTGATTCGCAACAAGTTGCAGCAGGTAATTGACGTCGGCAACGTTGCTTCTCCAGCTGAAATTGCGACTATTGAATGCACACCTATTGCGGAGCCAACTGCACAACCTGATTCAACTACCCTTGGTTGTGTTTGTCAATGTTACGAGCTTTCGTTTACCCCGGATCAGGATATCTTTAAGCGGGGGACCCGCCTGGAAAACCTGTTTGCCGAACTGGAGGAACTGGGTGAGCTGACAGTGGTCGCTGAGTTGCCTGCAACTCCTGATTTCAATACATTTGATCCTGAAATATGCACAACCTGCTGGCAGCTGACTTTGTTTACAACAGCAAGTGAAGCGGATATCCGTGATATTTTTGAATTTGTGGCCGATGTTGATCAACTGAAGGTTCATATAGTATCAGAGATTTCTGATAACAATCTTAATAGTCCTGCTGTTCCGGAACTTCCTGCAACGGCTGCTTCACAAGAAAACCGATGCAATGATTCGACCTGCAAGCCCGTCAATGATGTCGTTGATACGGCAATCGGCAGAAGGGCCTACGACAAGAACGAAGTGGCGCCTGTGGCCTACGGTCGTCGTTCCAACGAGTCTGAATCGTCGATCCGTGTCGGCGTCACCAAGGTGGATCAGTTGATCAATCAGGTTGGTGAACTGGTGATTACCCAGCTCATGTTGGCCCAGACAGCCGGAGAGCTCGATCCGGTTCTATACGAGAACCTTCACCGCAGTCTGTTGCAGCTGGAACGTAACACCCGTGACTTACAGCAGAGTGTCATGTCGATACGGCTGGTGCCGATCAGCATCGTATTCAGCCGTTTTCCCCGCATGGTACGCGAACTTTCTTCAAAGCTTGGCAAGCAGGTTGAACTAAAAACAGTCGGAGACAGTACCGAACTTGACAAGGGGTTGATCGAGAAAATTTCCGATCCACTGACACACCTGGTACGCAATTGTATGGATCACGCCCTGGAAAGACCGGAGGTACGGATTGCAGCCGGAAAAGACCGTTGCGGCACGATAATCCTGCGGGCTTCCCAGATTGGCGGCAGGATTGTTATCGACGTTATTGACGATGGCGCCGGGCTCAATCGTGATAAGATTCTGAGTAAAGCTGCTGAACGCGGTATTCCGGCTTCCGACAGCATGAGTGATGAGGATGTCTGGCAACTGATCTTTGCACCGGGCTTTTCCACTGCTGAAGCCGTGACGGACATTTCCGGTCGCGGCGTGGGGATGGACGTGGTGTTGCGAAATGTCCAATCCATGAGTGGCAGGGTTAACATCTCGTCAGAAGCTGGTAAAGGTACCAAGGTCACCATCAGTCTCCCCCTGACGCTCGCCATTCTGGACGGACTTTCAGTGGCAGTCGGTGATGAGAAATTTATTATTCCGCTCAACTCGATCGTCGAGTCTCTCCAGCCTACAGCCGAAAGTCTGAAGACCGTTAATGGCAAAAATGTCGTTCATGTGCGTGGAGAATACATCCCTATCATTCCGCTGTATGAACTGTTCAACATTAATGCGCTTGTGAAGGATCCGGAAAATGGGATTCTGATCCTGATTGATGTTGAGGGTGAAAAGGCAGCTGTGCTGGTGGACGCTCTGCTGGATGAACATCAGGTTGTTATTAAAAGTATAGAAACGAATTACCGCAAGGTAGATGGAACTGCCGGGGCTACCATTCTCGGAGACGGTCGGGTTGCCCTGATATTGGATGTCAATTCATTACTTCAGATGCGAAAACATAAGGCCGAGTGCCTAAAGTAGCTTTTTCGTAAATAACATCGAATGGAGGTAACGCACATTATGCAGACAGGTCAGGAGATCACTGACAGAAGCGGGACGAATATCGCCTCGGAGTACCTCACCTTTACACTCGGCAATGAGGAGTACGGGATCGACATCCTCAAGGTACAGGAGATTCGAGGTTACGATACTGTGACCCACATTGCCAATGCCCCGGAATTTATCAAGGGTGTCATCAATTTGCGGGGGGTGATAGTCCCGATCGTTGACATGCGGATCAAGTTCAAGGTTGGCGAGCCTACCTACAGCGAATTTACCGTGGTCATCATCATGAATGTCCTGGGGAGAATCATCGGGATGGTGGTTGATGGCGTCTCAGACGTGGTGGCGCTCAGTCCGGAGCAGATCAAACCAGCCCCGGAAATGGGTGCAGCGATGGATACCTATTATATCACCGGTCTTGGCACACTGAACGACCAGATGCTGATTTTGGTTGACATTGAAAAGCTGATGAGCAGTGAAGAGATGCAGGTCATGGATCAGGTAAAATAAAATATTTCACGGAAAGGCGGATAATTATATGAAAATAAAAAGTTTCAAAAACTGGAAGATTCTTACGAAGATCCTGAGCATTTCTATCACAACCATCGCATTGCTGCTCCTGGGGGTTACATTCTACGTTCTGCCCTATATTGAGCGACATCTTATGGCAGAAAAAGAGTTGGCAACTAAAGGCGTGGTTGATGTGGTTTATGCTTTACTTGAAGGATATCAGGAACAGGTAAAAGCTGGCGATCTTCCGCTGGAGGAAGCCCAGAAAAGGGCGCTGTCGAGAATCAAGACTATCAGGTATCATGAAAAGGAGTATTTCTGGGTAAATGATCTGGAGCCCAAGATGCTCACGCATGGAACTAATGCGGATCTGATCGGCAAGAATGTGGCAGATGTCAAAGACCCTAATGGTAAACAGATTTTTGTAGAAATGGCAAAGTTGGCCAAGGAAATGGGAGCGGGTATCGTTGAATACCAGTGGGCAAAACCGGGTGCAAGCAAGCCGGTAGATAAAGTTTCTTACATAAAATTCATGAAAGAGTGGGGTTGGGTTGTTGGTAGCGGCATCTATGTGGATGATGTCAAGACCGAGGTGGCCAAGATGCGTTGGCAGATACTTGGAGCAACACTGCTGCTTGCCCTCGTGATCTTTGTATTTGCCTGGCTTGTTGCCCGCCGGATTAAAGAGGCTCTTGACAAGGCCATCAGTGCGTCTGAGCAGATTGCCGCCGGTGATTTGACCGTGAGAATAGATGTAGATAGCCAGGATGAAACCGGCCAGTTGCTGGGATCACTGAAAGAGATGAATGAAGGGCTGGCCCGGATCGTTGGCGAGGTACGCACTGGCGCCGACTCTATCGCTACAGCCACTGAAGAAATCTCAGCCGGTAATACCGACCTCTCCCAACGGACTGAGGAGCAGGCCTCGGCCCTTGAGGAAACCGCTTCCAGCATGGAGGAGTTGACCTCAACCGTCAAGCAGAACGCCGATAACGCTCAGCAAGCTAATCAACTGGCGATAAGCGCCAGCGGTGTGGCAGTAAAGGGTGGAGATGTCATCAACAAGGTTGTTCGCACCATGGAATCCATCACCGACAGTTCCCGCAAGATCTCGGATATTATCGGCGTGATTGACGGCATTGCCTTTCAGACCAATATTCTGGCACTGAACGCGGCAGTCGAGGCGGCCCGGGCCGGTGAACAGGGTCGCGGTTTCGCAGTCGTGGCTGCCGAGGTGCGCAGTCTTGCCCAGCGTAGTGCAGCAGCAGCCAAGGAGATCAAGACACTGATCGAAGATTCGGTCAGCAAGGTACAAGATGGCAGCCGACTGGTGGAAGAGGCCGGGCATACGACCCAGGAGATCGTTACCAGCATCAAGCGTGTGACCGATATCATGGCAGAGATCTCTGCCGCGTCGCTGGAGCAATCAAGCGGTATCGAACAGGTCAATACCGCCATCACCCAGATGGATGATGTGACCCAGCAAAATGCTGCCTTGGTTGAACAGGCTGCTGCTGCGGCTGAATCGCTGGAGGAGCAGGCACTACAGCTGGTGCAGGTCGTTAGCCGATTTAAGCTGGAAGAGAACGCTCAGCCACAGAAGGTCGTGCAGGGAAAAAAGGCAAGACGGATAGAAGCCTTGCATCCTAAGAGCTCTGCAAAAAAGGTAAGCCGCCAACTGGCGGCCCCGAGAAAGCAGACGGGAATGGACGCTCCAGCATTGGCTGCACCCAAATCTGCTGAACAGGATGATGACTGGAAGGAATTTTGATCCTCTGAGGTTTTATAACAAAAAATGGATGCGGGGAGCAGGGAATGCTGGCTAAAATTGATTCGAACGACCCGGCATTAGGAAGAACCGCTGGTGAAAGGGAACTCTATCAGTTCCCTTTCACCAGCGAAGACTTCCACCAGATCAAGAGCCTGATTTATCGGGTTGCAGGCATTTCCCTGTCTCCGTCCAAAAAAGACCTTGTCTATAGTCGTCTGGCCCGTCGCCTCAGGGTCAGACAGATAGATTCATTCAGCGCATACATCCGGCTTCTGGAAAGTGGCGATCCAGAGGAGCGGGAGGAATTCATAAATGCTCTGACAACCAACATGACCTCATTTTTCCGTGAGGTTCACCATTTTCAAATTCTTTCACAACATCTTGGAACCATCCCAAAAACAAATCCGATCCATATCTGGACCTGTGCCTCATCCAGTGGCGAAGAACCCTATTCAATAGCCATGACGGTTTTTGATTACTTCAAGAGTTTCACCACACCGGTCAGAATACTTGCCACTGACATTGACACCAATGTGCTGGAGAAGGCCAGACGCGGTGTTTATTCGCTCGATCAACTGCAAAAGATCACGCCTGATCAGCTCAAGCGCTTTTTTTTGAAAGGTGATGGAAAAAATGCCGGTTTCGCAAAAGTCCGCCCTGAGCTTCAGCAGATGATCACCTTCAGACGTTTTAATCTACTTGATGCCAACTGGTCGTTACCTGGCAAGTTCGATGTCATCTTTTGCCGTAATGTGATGATCTATTTTGACAAGGATACCCAGTACGAAATTCTGAAAAAGATGCAGCCCTGCCTACAACCCCACGGGCTATTTTTTGCCGGTCATTCCGAGAGTTTTCATCATGCTTCAGACCTGTTCAAGGTTTGCGGCAAAACAGTCTATTCACCAATACAGTGAGACCTATGCACAGAGGCAGATATTTTTCGACATGCGGCTATTATGACCGGATATTCAGCAGAAATGCAGTTAAGATACTTCCCGGCGAGTATCATGTAACTGATGATGATACCATCATGACAACCGTGCTGGGTTCATGTGTGTCTGTTTGTCTTTACGATACCGTCAACGGCGTAGGCGGCATGAATCATTATATGCTGCCGGGAGATATTGACGGGTCTGGCAAATCTGATAATGGTTCAGCCCGTTACGGAACCCATGCGATGAAACTGTTGATTGAACATGTTATTCAACTGGGAGCTGTACGTGATTGTCTTGAGGCAAAGGTTTTCGGCGCTGGCCGGGTGATGGATGGTATGAGTGATGTAGGCAGGCAGAATGCAGATTTTGCCATGCGTTACTTGAATGAGCAAAAGATCAGAATAGGCGCCGTTGATGTTGGTGACACCTGCCCGCGTAAAATTTTTTTTTCACCAGCCACCGGGCAGGCATTCGTGAAACGAATTCAGAACCGGATGCTTTCTCAGAAACTCTTTCAGTCATTATTTGCAAACAGCGAAACAGATAGATAGTGCCTCAAACTAAATGTTAAAGGGATAACGATATGTCTATCAAGGTTCTTATCATAGATGATTCAGCCCTTATTCGGTCACTGCTGACCGAAATCATCAACAAACAGCCGGATATGGAGGTGGTTGGAACCGCTCCAGATCCGCTGGTGGCCAGGGAGAAGATAAAGGCGCTCAATCCTGATGTCCTAACCCTTGATGTGGAGATGCCAAAGATGGATGGGTTGGCATTTCTTGAAAAGCTGATGCGTCTGCGGCCAATGCCGGTGGTGATGGTGTCGTCACTTACCGAAAAAAGCTCTGCTATTACCCTGCATGCCTTGGAACTTGGCGCGTTTGATTTCGTCACCAAGCCGAAGATCGATATTTGCAACGGTTTGCAGGAATATGCCCAGGAACTGGCCGAAAAGATCCGGGGGGCCGCCAAGGCGCGTCTACGGCAAACAGTGTCGAGAAGTGCTGCAAACATCCCGGTCGAACAAAAAAACAGCGCCGATGTTGTACTGGCTGCCGAACACCGCACTTTTTCCACTACCGAGAAAGTTATCATACTGGGTGCTTCCACCGGTGGCACAGAGGCGCTCAAAACTCTGTTAGTGGATATGCCTCCTGATTGTCCCGCTATTCTTATCACCCAGCATATGCCGGAAACATTTACTAAAACCTTTGCGAAACGTCTCGACGGCTTATGCAAGATAGCTGTAAAAGAGGCAGAGCATGGGGAGCGGGTATTGCCGGGGCATGGTTACCTGGCCCCTGGTAACCGCCATTTGATTTTAAAAAGAAGTGGCGCCAATTATGTTACGGAGCTTTCCGATGCCCCTCCAGTTAGTCGCCACCGGCCATCGGTGGATGTATTGTTTCGATCAGCGGCCAACTGTGCCGGCAAGAACGCGATCGGGATCATTATGACCGGTATGGGGGATGATGGCGCTGTCGGCATGCTGGAGATGCATCAGGCCGGAGCCTGTACGCTGGCCCAGGACGAGGAGAGTTGTGTGGTGTTCGGTATGCCGAAGGAAGCTATTGCCCGAGGGGGCGTTGATGAAGTCGTTCCGCTCCAGGATATGTCCAGACGTCTGCTTTTGTGGTTGTCAGCCCAGGGAAAACGTGGCTTCAGGGTGTAAGGCGCCATTGAAGTCAGGTTGTATGGCAAAAGGATACTGATCCCCGATATATGGTAAAAGAACATATTGTAAATGGGACCACATTATGAAAACGGCAACAAAATATATCCTGATGAGCACTTTCATAGCCATCCTGACCATTACACTATTCTGGGGCTATTCTCTTGACCAGTACAATACCTATGAAATCAGGGAAAATAATGAAAGGCGGGAAGCGTGTATCCAGACATTCTGGCAATTGCTTGCCGATAAGGGAACGGATTTCCGGGTTGTCGACGGTAACCTGCTGGTTGGCAATTATAAGCTGAATGGCAACTTCGATGTGCCGGACAAGGTGCAGAAGATTTTCGGCGGGGTAGCAACAATCTTCATGGGAGACGAGCGGGTCTCAACCAACGTGCTGAATGCCGATGGGAAGAGAGCCTTGGGCACCAGGCTGGTTGGGCCAGCCTACGATGCCATATTCAAGCAGGAAAAGTCCTTTCGCGGTGAAGCTACTATCCTTGGTGTCTCTTATCTGACGGCCTATGACCCCATCAGGGACCGAACCGGGAAGATCATCGGCGTTCTCTTTGTCGGCGCTAAGGAAAATGAATCACTGGCCAGAGTGACTGAACTTAGAATTAATCTGACCCTGACCCTGGTCGGCATGGTGACGGTCTTTTTAATTTTCATGATTATGCTGGGCAGGGCGATGAAACGGATTGAAGATGCAAATGAGAATCAGCTCAGATTTCAGCAGACCCTGCTCGATACGATTCCAAGCCCGGTTTTTTATAAAGATACGGCCTGTCGCTATATTGGCTGCAATAAGGCCTTTGAAACGTTTATCGGGTACTCTCAGGAGGAACTGGTCGGCAAAACACCTCATGATATTTGGCCAAAGGAATCAGCGGATCTTTATTGGCAACAGGATATGGCCTTGCTGGAAAATTCCGGCCTGCAGGTCTACGAGGATGCTGTCATACATGCGGACGGCGCCAAGCGGGAGGTTATCTTCAATAAGGCGTCTTTTGAGGGAGCTGACGGTGCCGTGGCCGGTCTGGTCGGTGTCATCCTTGATATAACCGAGCGTAAGCTGGCGGAAGAGGCAACTAAAAATGCCTTCCAGCAAATGTTTGATATTATAGAATTTCTGCCTGAAGCTACCTTTGTTGTGGACAAGGATAAGCGGGTAGTTGCCTGGAATCGGGCTATTGAAAGGATGACCGGAGTCGCGAAACAGGAGATTGTGGGAAAGGGTGATTATGAGTATGCGCTCCCGTTTTATGGTGATAATCGACCAATGCTCATTGACCTGCTTGACCAGGAGCAGGAGCGTATACGCCGCAACTATAAGGATATAAAGCAGGAAGGACATACTCTCTTTACCGAGATTTTTGTTCCCTCGTTCCGTAATGGCAACTGCCGTTATTTTTGGGCAAGAGCGACGCCGCTGTTTGACAAGGATGGAAATCGGGACGGCGGAATCGAATCTATTTGTGACATTACAGAATATAAGAAGACTGAAGAGGAAAGGTTGCGGGTAGAGTCGCAGTTGCATCATGCCCGTATGATTGAAACCTTCATGGTACGTCTGAGCCACGATCTGAGAACACCGTTAACCCCGTTGACTATTCTTCTCCCCTTGATAAGGAAACGGGTTGCTGACCAGAAATTAATAAATCTAGTAGATATCTGTTTCAAAAGCACTACCTCAATGAAGAAACTGGCTGATAAAGCCCAATTGCTGAGCAGTCTCTCCGCCACGATCAAGACGGATGAGTTGGAGCCTATCAACCTTATTTCATTGACAGAACAGTGCATTGGTGATTGTGCAGACATCCTGGCCCCCAAAAATGTTGTCTGTCAAACCGACATTGCTCCATCAATAATTGTACAGGCTGTGCCGGATCAACTTAAGGAGCTTTTTGCCAATTTGATCTCGAATGCGGTCCGTTTTTCTCCGGAAAACGGGGTCATACGGATCACTGCCGAACAGCGGAACGCAACGGTGACAGTAGCGGTGCATGATGATGGGATTGGCCTTGCCACAGATCATCTGGAACGCATCTTTGATGAGTTTTTCAAGGCGGATGAATCGCGCCATGATCTATCTGCCTCCGGCTTGGGCCTTAACATATGCAAGCGAATCTGTTGCAATCATCATGGCCGGATCTGGGCCGAAAGCCCTGGAATAGGCAAGGGAACAACCCTTAAATTTACCATTAATGAACAAGGTGTTGACAGACAACACATTGTAACGGAGCCAAAATAATGGATGCCAAAGTGATGCTTGTCGATGATGATGAGATGATCAGGGATTCGGTGGAGTTGTTCTTTCAGTCAGAAGGAATCAAGATATTAACTGCGGCAAGCGGCGATGATTGCCTGGAGTATTTGGAAGAAGGCTTCCGTGGAATAATCCTGATGGATGTTATGATGCCCAATATGAATGGTTGGGACACGATCCGGAAGATCGTGGAGAATGATTTATACGAGGGTAATATTATAGTCATGCTTACGGCAATGGACGCGCCTGACAATAAAATGGAAGGGATTCAGGAATATGTAACTGATTATTTAACCAAACCGTTTAATCCTGATGAGTTGATGGAAATCCTCCAGTATTATTTTACCCTCATGAATGCTTTGGAGCCTGTTAATGTACCATAACAATATTGTCATGACCGGTGTTTCAACAAGAGGTTCGATAACTCTCAGGCAACACGAATCCACGCAGACGCTACAAAAAAAACCCGCATCGCGGGTTTTTTTTGTAGCGTGGAATGTTTCGGATCATTGCTTCTGGACAATTCAGGTTACTTGTAATAGCCGACAGCGCAAACCTGGTCATCAACCTTTGTGACGTAGGAAATTTTCTGGACCGGCTCCGTGGAGTCCGGACGTGGCCACATGTACGATACTTCCTGGATTGTTCCTTCCTTGGCAATGTCATAGATCTCCTGTCCAAGGGCTTTTCCGGCTTTGTCTTTGAGATCTTTCAGACTCTTACCGACCAGTTTCGGGTGGGCGGTGAAATTGCCATCCGGGCCGCCACAGAACGGGTAGAGGTCTCGGTCTTTGAATCCACCTTCTTCGCCTTTGGTGAATTTTGCAAGGGCGTCGGTTTTGTTGGCTTTGATCGCATCAACGGCACGTACGAGCATAGCCTTGGCTTCCTCGGCGGTGCCGAAGCTGGCAGAAAAAGCAGGTGTCGTGAAGGTGAGGAGCATGGCGGCAAGAGCGGATAACATCGTGAATTGTTTCATACAAATCTCCTTTCAATGTCTGTTTGGGTATACACCTATGAAATAGGTGCTTGAACGACTCTCTAATTTATGGTCGTTATGCTTCGGTGCGAACTGACTATACCAGTGTTTTGAGAAATTGCAATCTAGTTAAGAATAATGACAATATTTATATACCGAAACCGTAATTTCTACGATCTTCAGGCCACGGGAGCCGCATGTTGAAGGCACTGCTTACTTTGTTTAAATGGTTGCTTTTTACGAGGTTATCCAGTATAAATGCTTTTCTGTTTACATCATCCCACCACCCTCCAGGCGGTTCCCTTGCAGCAGAACACACCCACAATAGAACAACTTCGGATCAGGATCGACAGCATTGATGATCAGATTGTGGGACTCCTCAACGAGCGCTCACTAGTGGTACTTGAGGTTGGCAAGTTCAAGTCCGGCAGCAACATGCAATTCCATGTCCCCGGTCGGGAACGGCAGATTTACGAACGACTCAACAACCTCAATACCGGGCCGTTTCCCAATGATGCTCTGCGCAGTATCTATCGCGAGATCATCTCGGCCTGCCTTTCCCTGGAATCCCCCATGAAGGTTGCTTTTATGGGACCCAAGGCAACCTTTAGCCACCTCGCCACCATGCAGCAGTTCGGTCTGTCGGCGGAATTGGTGCCGCTTAAATCCATTCCGTCTGTTTTTGAGGAAGTGGAAAAGGGCAGAGCCTTCTATGGTGTGGTTCCGGTGGAAAATTCAACCGAAGGTGTTGTTTCCCACACCCTGGATATGTTTGTAGACAGCAGCCTCCAGATTACCTCCGAGATCCTGCTGGAGGTACATCATGATTTGTTGTCCCGTACCGGACGTTTGGAGGATATCAAAAAAGTCTACTCCCATGCCCAGCCCATTGCCCAGTGCCGCCAGTGGCTTGATGAAAATCTCCCAGGCGTGCCGTTGGTGGATGTGGCTTCGACCGCTGTTGCTGCCCAGATTGTCAGCGATGATTATACATCTGCGGCTATTGCCAGCGAGCTGGCCGCTTCCCTGTATGATCTGAAGGTTGTCAGAAGCAGGATCGAAGATCAGGTCAACAACTTTACCCGGTTTCTGGTGATTGCCCGCAAGGCGTGTGAGCGTTCCGGCAATGACAAGACTTCGGTGCTCTTTTCAGTCAAGGACGAGCCGGGTGTCCTCTGCCGCATGCTGGAGCCCTTTGCCCGGCGTGGAATAAACCTGTCCAAGATCGAATCACGTCCCTTCAAACGGAAGGCATGGGAATATATATTCTTCCTGGATCTGTTCGGCCATATTTCTGATCCTGAGGTGGCTGAAGCCCTTGAAGAACTCAAGGGGTGCTGTCAATTCATTAAAATACTCGGGTCTTACCCGAGGTCGATGTAGAGGCGGCGTTAATGCCTTTTATTATTGAACGGCTGGCAGTGGTCGGCGTAGGGTTGATCGGCGGTTCTTTTGCCATTGCGCTGCGAGAGGCCGGTGTTGTCAAAACCATCGTCGGCATAGGCAGATCCAAATCAAACCTTGAACAGGCCCTCTCACTGGGTATTGTCGACGAGATTTTCTACAGCGCGGCAGAAGGGGTGCGGAATGCGCAGCTGGTGTTCATCTCCGTTCCGGTCTGCTCCATTCCAACTACGGTACAAGAGATTGCAACAGCGATCTCACCCGGTTGCATAGTCACTGACGGCGGCAGCGTGAAGGCCGAGATAGTTCGGGACTGCGAAAGTCTGGTACCGCCGGGATGTTTTTTTGTGGGCGGACATCCTATCGCAGGGACGGAACATTCTGGCGCTGCTGCCGCTTTTTCAACTCTTTACAGGGGTAAACGCTGCATCCTGACCCCGACTAATAACACTGATCCGGCTGCGTTAGATATTGTTTCCCGTCTTTGGGAGGCCACCGGCGCGGTTGTCTGTTCCATGGAACCTGGGCGCCACGACCGGATCCTGGCAGAAATATCGCACCTGCCTCATGTAGTCGCCTACGCTTTGGTACATGCTGTTGGAACTGCCGATGCAGAGGGAGAAAATGTCCTTTCCTACACTGCTGGGGGGTTCCGGGATTTTACTCGTATTGCCTCTTCAGATCCGGTTATGTGGAGAGATATTGCCCTGATGAACCGGGAGGCCCTTTTGGCCAGCATCGACGGTTTTTCAACCAGTCTGGCAATGCTACGCCAGCGCATTGATAGTCGTGACTCTCAAGCTCTGGCTGATTTTTTTATCATTGCCAAGCAGTTTCGCGACGGTATTTTGTAATTTTTTTAAATGGAGTGTTCGTGAATTCCATCACCATCAATCCTGTCTCATCCATCAGGGGCGAAATTACCGTTCCCGGCGACAAGTCGATCTCCCATCGCTCAATCATGCTGGGCGCCATTGCCAATGGCGTTACCACTGTCAGTGGGTTTCTGCGGGGTGAGGATAATATGTCCACCATGAAGGCCTTTCGCGCCATGGGGATTGAGATCAACGATGACGGTGGTACGATAACTATCCACGGCAAGGGACTGCATGGCCTTGCGGAGCCGACCGATGTGCTTGATTGCGGCAATTCCGGTACTACCATCCGGCTTATAACCGGTCTTATGGCCGGCCAGTCTTTTTTTTCGGTGGTGACCGGCGACCAGTATTTGCGCAAGCGCCCAATGAAGCGGGTGGTGGAGCCACTGTCCCGGATGGGAGCCTGTATCCTTGGGCGCAACCAGGGTAGCCTGGCTCCGCTGGCTATCAACGGCAGCGCTCTGAATGCAATCGATTACGAATCTCCGGTTTCCAGCGCCCAGGTCAAATCAGCCATCATGTTGGCCGGACTGTATGCAGACGGGGTAACATCCGTGCATGAACCACATCTTTCTCGTGACCATTCAGAGCGGATGTTCCGGTTGTTCGGCGCATCACTGGATCAGTTTAATAGCGGTGTTACGGTCAGGGGCGGGGTAGAATTGCAGGCCCGGGAGATCATCGTGCCGGGTGATATTTCTTCGGCGGCTTTCTTCATGGTGGCGGCGCTGATCACTCCTGATTCCGAGCTTCTTATCCATAATGTAGGGGTAAATCCGACTCGTACCGGTGTCATTGATATCCTCAAATCAATGGGCGGGTATATTGAACTTCTTGACGAACGCGTTGTTTCTGGTGAACCGATGGCGGATATCCTTGTTCGCTCCTCACGGCTCAAGGCTGTGGATATAGCCGGCAATCTGGTGCCTCGGGCCATTGACGAATTCCCGGCCATCTGCGTGGCGGCAGCTTGTGCCGAGGGCAGGACAACAATCAGGGATGCTCGTGAACTTCGTGTCAAGGAGACAGACCGTATTGCCGCCATGGCCACCAACCTGCGTTATCTCGGTGTTGTTATTGACGAATGTGATGACGGCATGGATATCACCGGTGTGGAACGTCTCAGTGGTGGCAATGTGGAGAGTTTTGGCGATCACCGCATTGCCATGTCCCTATCGGTGGCAGCTTTGGCGTCAACGGACTACATCACCATCAGAGATACCGATTGCGTTGCAACCTCATTTCCATCCTTTTTCCAACTTTTGAAAAAGGTCTCCTGCCGGATAGCGCCATGACCGAGCGTACCCGTG
>JBAYZR010000017.1:0-19551 GCA_041672425.1 Pedobacter sp.
CTTTATCTTGAATTCCATCGGGCGACGGCGAGTCTTTAGTCCGCCTCCGAGCGCTGTTCGCGCCAGATCGCTGAAGTCCGGGTAGAGCGGTTCCAACTCGGTTGACATATTGAATCGATCAGATACGCCACGGGTTTCAGGCGGTTTTGTCGGCAGACGGGTGGTTGTGCCGTGCCGTAGCAGGTCGCTGATAGCGTCAAAACCGTCTTCGTTAGCAGCGAGGTCGCCATGTGCGGCCTGCAGGTACCAGGTTCTGATTCCGGCTGGTATGCCGCTTTCCCACGTAACCCTGCCGTCGCCTTGCGCTGTGGCGTGGAAGACCAGCCGCGATTCCGTGCCGTCTCCTTCCATGGTCAGGTCAAGCGGCGTTGCCGGCGCACAGCCTGCGATATAAAACATCCGCTCAGGATCAAGTGGTGAGTTGATCAGCTTTTGCTGTATGGCCCTCGCTGTTGTCAGCGCCTCGGCGGTCGGGGGCTGCCAGCTACCGTTTTCAGGGTCGGCGGCCACAAGCGCCTGCCACGTTGCGGTATCGAAAAGATCCAGGTTCCCGGTTAGCGGCAACATCTCCAGCAGGCCGGGGAACTGTGCAAAGATACCAGTCAGATCTCTCATGCTCCGGGTCGTATCCAGCATGGCGAGCCTGCGAACCAGACTGTCGCGTCCCGTCAGTAGCTGGGCCACTGCGTAGTAACCGTTGTTGGGTGTGCCGAGCATTATCAGCCGGGCATCTGCGCGCCCCTTGATCCGCTCCCAGAGCTCGGGATATTCGGCAATCATGGCCCGCGCCACGAGTCCGCCCATGCAGTGGGCCACAATGCTTACCGGCTGTCTGCTCGCTTCGGTGTCGTCCAGCGCC
Organism: Pedobacter sp.; assembly: GCA_041672425.1. Lineage (GTDB taxonomy): Bacteria > Desulfobacterota > Desulfuromonadia > Geobacterales > Pseudopelobacteraceae > JACPFJ01. The sequence goes on from JBAYZR010000017.1 coordinate 860, forward strand.
CTGGCAATGGCTTCGGCAAGGCGTTTTGCCTCCTCGAAGACGGAGATCCGCCAGTCAAAGGGAAAAGGCTCGACCCGATGCGTGGTGGAGAGGTGTTTGATCAGGTCTCCGTAGAATGCCTGGAGCAAGGCTTCCGGTGTGACTAGGTTCGGTGTGCCGTAACGCAGCAACTGGAGTTTGCCCTGGGCAATGCTGGAAGGGTCGAGCCAGATCCTCTTCTCGTCGATTGCCAGGTGGCTTCCCATGAGGCCGGGCAGCACAAAGACCACCGGCAGACCGGCTGTCGCGCCACGATTCTCGTATGGAGGTGCGTTGCTGTCGTTATCACGTACAGAGAAGGGTTCAAAGCCGTCCTGTTCCGTGCCGCTTCTGGTGAGGGCCCGCGCCAAACCTTCGGCGCTGTCTGCATTCCCGAAATAGCTGAAATGGTTCACATCACCGCCGCGCCTAAAGATGAATCCAGCGCCTCCCAGCCGCTCGGCGCCGCCGAACATGGAGTCGGTATTCACAACCAGGTCGTGGTCATCCTGATAGAGCGGGTCGGTCAGCAGTGTGCCAAGGGCGCTGACTACACTCTCCCCTTCGATATCGCCGGAGATTACCCGCAGCTCACCGTTCAGCGTGACATCCGGGCGGTTTAAGAGCGCCACAAGCGGGGAGGAAGGGATCATTGCCTCAATGCCGGGCAGCACCGTAGGATCGGAGCGCTCTTTGGCCACTGCCATGATCAGCTCGCTGAAGATGTTGTAGAGGATGTTCCCCGGCGTCATTTTGAAGGAACTGAACGAGCCAAGCAGATTAAAGAGCAGCGACAGGTAGATGTCGAGGCGCCCGGAGGCGAGAGTGGTTCCACGGGCCGGGCAGGCGACGCGCACAAAGCGTTCTACCAGGATACGCTTCTCTTTCAGCAGCGAGTTGAGCCTGCCCAGATCACCCCGCAGACGATAGGGATCACGTTCCGCAAAGAAACGGAGCGCAGCATCGTCGAAGGGATCACTTCCGCTCCTCATGGCATGGCAGAGCAGCTCGCCAACCATGCCGCCCCGCGAGTGTGAGATCAGATGGAGCCGGGCATCCGGCGGCAAACGTTCAACCAGGGCAATGGTGTTCTGGATCGGGCTCTTGCTGAGGGATTCGTGCTCCAGGCCGAAGACTCGTCCTTCGTAGGGGGCCAGCATCTGGATGCGCTGTGGGCGGCGTTTTTCGCTCCAGAGTTTGCCGAAGCTGCCAACGGTGGACGAGGCAGTGCCGTGCAGAAAGAGCAGGCTTGGCCGGTCGCCGGGGAGCGAGATGCTTCCCTCCGCCACCCTGCTCAGGGAAAGCTCCTCATCGCCGGAAAGGCGATAAAGGCCGGGGCCGCGCCCCTCGTCAATCGTGCCGAGGGTATGATCCTCCCAGGCGGACGCAATTTTTCGGGCGGCAAACTCGGCAACATCGATATGGAAGAAGCGGAGCGTTTTGATGACGATCTTGCCGATAATCCCCCGTGTCCCGCTCCTGCCGGGGAGCGTGGCAGGGAAATCCAGAATACCGTCCGCCGCGCGGGTCCCGGCCAGTTCCAGAACCTCGCTCCTGAGACGTTCCTGGGTGGTCCAGAAGCGGGCGCCATCCTCCAGTTCCACCTCTACAATATCGTCCGGTCGGCTCTCGATGATCGGCGCCTCGGCTGCTCTTCCCCGCGCCGTGCTGATCTGGAAGGTGTGGACCGAATGGATGTTAAAGACGTCTTTGAGCTCGTCGGGAATTGTTGGAGCGATTCCATCGATTTTTTTGCCGGGAATGCGGAGCTTGATGGGGGTGGTATCGGTGGCCATGGTTTGTTCCTCCTGGAGATTTCGATGGTCAATATCGATTTTTACAATAACCCTTGAAAAAGCGCTTAATCACGCAACGGCGCAACGACGCGACGAAATTTAAATACATACCTATTGGAATGATTCGAGTTTAGCCTTTAAACACCTGCCGCCGCGGCGCGCACTGCTTTCATGATACCGCAGGCATCGGCTATTGCAAGTTCGTCAAAAAGTCTGAGGAGCCTGGCAACGATGCCCGGAGCCTTGGCATGGGAACGGGCCAGTCGGAAGGAGCTGACAGCGGCGGCGAGTTGTCCGGCTTCATCACCGCAAAGCATCAGTCCGCATAAGGCTATGCCACGAGCGTCAAACGCCCGGTAAAAGTTGCCGTTGGTTGCGAGAATGGCGTCGGCTTCGGTCATAGCGTCACGGAAGGCTTGCGCGGCTGTTGCTTTATCCCCTTGCCGCAGGGCAGCCGTCCCGATATGAGCCAGAGCGTAGTGGCTGAGGCGCGGTTCCCGGTGACGCGCCACCCGGTTCAACAAGGCCGCTGCCTCCCCGGTTTCACCCAGTTTGAGCAAGATAACGCTTTTTCCGCATATGGCAGGAATGAGAAACTGAAGATTGCCGGTCTCCTCGGCAATCATGATCGCCCGGCTGTAGGCGTCTAATGCTTGATCCCGGTCACCTGAATCGCTGAAAATATCTCCCAGGTAGGTTAGGCTGACCGATTCACTGTAGCGAAAGCCAAGTGAGCGGGCCAGGCCAAGCGCCTCTTCGCAGGCCTTGCGGGCCTGTTCCCTCTCACCCAGATCTCCGTGACGGGCTCCTATATTGGCGAGATAGATCGATTCTCCGAACCGGTTGTTGCCACGCCGTGCGGTCTCCAGCGCCTGAATGTGATAAGCCAGGGATTGATCGATCCACCCCAGCTCGGCGCTAAAGAAACCGAGGTTGTTGAGCAGATTCGATTCCAGGTTTGGGTCACCCAGCGGAGTGGCGCCTTGCAGGGCCGCCTCGTAGCAGCCGATGGCGCGGGCCACATCCCCCATATCGCCGTAACAGTTGCCGAGGTTCCCCTGCAAGGCCGCGACACTCCAACTGTCGCTGGCAGCGCGAGCCAGTTCCAGGGCTTCTTCATAGCATAAAGCCGATGTGTAATATTCACCAAGCCGATAGTAGGCCGAACCGACACTGTTGAGGCAGGCCTGTTTTACCGGCGAGTTGCTCAGGCAGCCGCGCAGCCGCTCGTGCAGCTCGATAGCCAGCCGGTAATGCCCCCAGACGAGCAGGTAGTCGAAATCAAACTCCAGCAACACGCCGGCCGCTGTTTCAAAATCGCCTCCCTGGCAGCGCAGGTCGAATTCGGCCAGTTGCGGCGCAATGTCTTCCAGCCCCTTCCAATGTTCCCTGGGCGCACGGGCCAGCCGGAAATATCCGGCTCCCCGGTTAAGCAGCGCAAAACGGGTAAAAGGGGGCGGTTCCAGAGAGCGGTCCGCTGCATCGCCCGGCTTGATACGCTCCAATGCATAACTCCGGTCTATCGGATGCAGATGGTAGCGGCCGCTTTCCTTGCGTACAAAGTGCATGTTGGTCAAACGGTTAAGTACCGGCGCGCTGTCGATCCCCGGCATAAATGGTTGCAGCAGGTAATCAACGGCCACCGGGGTGACCGGGCGCGCATAGACCGCCAAGGCCTGCATGACCTTCTCCGAACCGGTGTCAAGGCGGTTGAAGGCTTCTCCCACAAGGGATTCCACCACATTGGCCGGCAGCAGGCGCTGCGTATCGCTCAACAGCTCTTCGATGGTGCTGAAACGGTCGGCGGAGAGAATGGCAAAGAGCGCCTCCAGGGCGCGCGGAAAACCAAGAGTGCGGCGCCTCGCCTCGCCGAGCAGTTCGTCGCTGGCCCCCTTCAGCCCTACCGTGCCATCGGCGTCCATCTGTCGCAGGATGTTTTCGGCGTAGGGTGAATCAAGCCCCTTATCCAGCTCAAGCCTTGTCTGGCGGCCTGGCTGAAGCAGGGCAAGGTCATGAGGCGCGATCCGGGTGGTAATGATCACTTTGACCCCGTGATGCGGCAGGGTGAGCATGGCGCGCAACGCTTCGTCCAGCTCGCTGTCGCGGATGTTGTGGTTCTCGGGCGTGATCAGATCCTCGAAGTTGTCGAGCAGCAGCACATGACGCCCGCTGGGAAATTTTTCCAGCAGGGCGGACAGCTTCACGTCAACGCCCGACCGCGCATCCTTCCAGACAGTCTCCAACTGCTTCGCGCTCTCTTCATCCAGAAGCCGACTCAGATCCGCGAAGATGTTGGCAAGAGTAATGCGGCGTGTCCCGGCTGCACTCAGGTAGACAATGCCGTCAATGGCAAAAGGGCCGCCATCGTCCGGCAATTGGCCCCCTTCCAGTGCTTTCAGCACCCGGCAGACCATGGCCGTCTTGCCGACACCAGCCCGGCCGACCACGGTCATGAGACGCTTGGATTCATCCGCGAGAAACGCACCCACCAGCCCGCTCTCCACCAGCCGGTCCTGGAAATAGTTGGGGGCCAGCGTGGGGGGAGGATTGATGAACCTGGTCAGTTTTGCTCTGGGGGTAGGTTGGAGCGGTATCCTTTCCCGCTCCAAGCCGCGATCGATACTTTCCTGAACCCGCCGGGCAACCCCTTGGGGATCATCCACAATCGCCTGCTGAATGGAGATCCGCCTGGTAAGCTCATCGATCTCCTGCCTGATCCGCTCCTCTTCGCTCTGATCAGCGGCCCGGCGCAGATCGCGCTCGGCGTCGGCCAAACGCTCTTTCATGCAGTGCAGCACCCCAGTCGGCTCATGTAACCATTGGAGATGGAGGCGCAGGCGCGCCATGGCAGCGTTATAATCCACGGTAAAGTTGATGAACTGGCGGTTCTCCAGCCGGAACGGCAGGGCAGCGTTCTTCTCGATCAGAAGCGGAACAATCGGTTTTTTGCACTTGAGCGCCCGGCTCCACTCCGGCTTGCAGACCGACTGGTCAGACACGCTGTCCTTGGTCATCAGAAAAAGCAGCGCCTCACAGGTATTGATCGCCTCGGCAATCTGTCGGTCCCAATCGTCTCCCGGTTTCAGTTCCCGCTTGTCGAGCCACATCCTGAAGGCAGGAGGTCCGGCCTGCAACTCGTCGCAGAGGAGTAACGCAAAGGATAATACCGTCGAAGGGTAGCTGATGAGGTAATGGCTCATGGTGTTCCTTTGAATGAATTGTTTTTTTGCAATTAAGGGCTATCGGGCGCGTTCCCAGGTGATGTAACTTATTTTCATGATGCCGGGACTGGGGCCTACCGGCTCCAGGAGCTTGAAGGAGGCCAGGTTCCCGCGGCTGGTACGGACGCAGGCGTAGGAGTTCTTCGGTATTCTTCGGATGGGAATGCGCTGTTCCGTCATCTTTACCTGGGAGCAGATCTCGTAGGTGGTCTTCTCCCGGGTAAAGCCGATGGACGCCCCGTTCCTCGGCGTCAGGTAACGCTCTGTCTCCGTCACTGCCTCGAACCAGAAATCCGCATCCCTGTTTCGGACTATTTGGCCTGAATCAAGGTCGAAGAGATCGGTCTGGTGAACCTCCAGACCTCCCCTGGCAAGTACTTTTAGCGCTACGGGCGGCTCATCTGCCGTACCGTCAACAGCCGGTTGCACGGCTACCAGAAGGTCCACCGCTGTACCATGCCTGGCCGTGGCGCCCCCTTTGATCTTCTGGGCGAGGATCGTTCCGGCGCGCGCCTTATCAGTCGGTCGCCGGGTCTCGGTTCCTGGCCGCAGTCCTGCCTCTCTCAGCATCTTCACAGCGAGCTCCAGCGGCTGCCGCACAACGTTCGGCACAGTTACCAGTTCCGGTTCCGGGGGTCTGACGGTTACCACCAGATTGACCTTCTTTCCATTTGTCAACATCGTACCAGGCTTGGGCGACTGGGCGATGATGGTGTTCGGGGCAATCTCGCCGGTCTCCCGTTTTTCCACCTCTCCCGCAAGCAACCCGTTTTTTTCGAGGAGGGCCAGGGCTCTGTCCAGCAATTGCCCGGTCAGATCCGGCACTGTAATGAGCTTGGGGGGGTGAGGGTTCTGTTGTGTGGCGACGGGCGGCACGGATTCCTTTAACGGTATCCCTGGTTCCTGACCGGCAGGTGGTGTGTTGTTTCCGACCGGAGTGGCGCCGGTTGTTATAACCTGCGGCGATCCCTTGAACAGCCTGACAAAGCTGTTTCTAAACGACTCAACACTGCTCAACAACCCTGTCAGCGCTATCAGCACTGCGGTAATGGAGCTGACCACCCAGACAAGCCGGTTTTTCGGCGCATTGGATAGCGGTTTGACGCCGGTTGCGCCCGAAGAAACCGTTCCTCCCGCCCCACCCAGCACCCGGTCCAGGGTATCGACCAGTTGCGACAGGTCCGTGTCCCAGTGGGTATCATTGATTTCGATGGCATTGCGGCGGGCCAGCAGCTTCAGGTCATCCGGAAGGTCCGCCTCTCCGGGCATCCCGGCAGCCTGTACCAGTACCGGAATCACCCGGATGTTCCGCCGCAGTGCCGTGCCGACTTCAAGGCGGATGAAGTCCGTCGTGCCGTCCAGACGCCGTTGACCCGTCGCATCGCTACAGTCAAGCCAATTCCGGCCTATGATAACCAAAAGCACCGCGCAGGAGCTCACGGCATGATCGATAGCCTCTATGAAATCAACCCCCGGCTCGATGGCTGAGACATCCATGAAGACCCGATCCCTGCCGAAATGTTCCCGTAAACGGTCGTAGACCCGCCCGGCGTGCCCGGCGGTCTCTTCACGGCGGTAGCTGATGAATATCCCTTCCATGTATTGTCTCCTTATTGATCAGGGGGCGGCGATCCTGCGCAGTTAGAAAATTTGTACATTTAAGCTCCACCGCCGCTTGCGGGATGGAATTTCAAATAGCCCCCTCTACCTCCCCAGCGCCGCCAGATACGCAACCAGGAACTCGTCCCATTTGCTCTGCTTGGTGAAGTCGAGCGTCTTGTAGAGCGGCGAGATCTTGCGTTTTGGGAAATAGATCGAAACACCGTGGGAGTTGGCCATTGCCGCCCCTTTGCAGCCGCTGGCGACGATTGCAGCGGCGGCGGCCTGTTTTACTGCTGCGCAGGCTGTTTTGACCGCCGCATTGTTGACCCCTTTGTCGATCAGATCACAGAGGTCAAGGAGGTCGCAGTAGTCGTCGTAGGGGCGGCTGTACTCCTGCACCTGGGCTCGGGCGTTGATGAGTGCAGCGCGTGAGGCGGCAACGGTCAGGATCTTTTTGAGGGCCTTTGCCAGGCCGTCCAGGGCAACGGTCAAGGGTTTGAGTTCCGCAAGCCGCATGGCCGACTGGGTGACATTCTCGGTTGATTTATAAGAAGCGATATACTGGCTGACGATTGTTTTGGAGAGTTCCTCCGGGGCCATGTCCGGTTTGGCGGCCAGGGCCTTGAGAATCCTGTCGTAGGGCCAGCCATCGCCCGGTTCGCTCTCTTCGGAACCTACGCTGAAATCAGCCGTGTCGCGTATCTGGTAGGCCACCTCGGCCATGCTCATGAGACAGGCGTCCATCCCGATGATGTCGATCTTTCGTTTGAGCTTTTTCTTGATGTTGGCCAGCACTTTTTTCAGTTCAATGTTGTCAAGAAAATCCTGTGCCTGATCGTCAAAGGCGATTGCCCGCTGCTTAACGGCTGCCTCCACCGTGCTGCTGAAGAGCGCCCGCCGGGTGCGGGAAATGGCGGCCCTGGCCTGGCCAAAGGCGATGGGCTTGGCTCCGGCAACAGCCCCACGGGTGGCTATCGGCTGATTCTTGCGGCTCACCGGCGGGGTCGCGCCGCTGAAAACGTCACCCTGGTAGAGGTTGGCGTCATCCCATCCGGCGCCGTGGTTCCAGAGCACCACCAGGTAATGATCGGCAGGGTAGTTCGTAATGCCCCAGGTAACAAAATCCTCCAGCGCCTTCGGGTCACCGGTGTTGGTTTCACCCAGCGACAACACTACGTCATTGGCCAGCGGCGTCCCATTTTTCAGACAATAGCGGATGGTGGCCTGCTTGGCCCCAGCCCGGTCGAACTGGGCCAGGACGGCGATTTGATCGGTTGTGCCGACCGTTTTCATCTCACTCAGATCAACAACCCCGGCGTCGTCCAGGTTGTTGTCGCCGGCAAGATAGACCATGATGGTCCAGTTTTTTTTGACAGCAGCTTTCGTGTCCATTCTCGTTCTCCTTTAATGTTCAATTTTTAATTCGCGGCAACCGCGATTGTCATCTTGTTAACAGCATCGCGCCGGACTCTCCGGCGACCGGATTTTGGTAATGCCCCTGCAAGGTTCTTCCGTCGGAATGTATTACAAGCCTTGCATTACCGCTTGTCCTATCGGTAATGCGGAGGTAGTTGAGTTCGATGTTCCTGCCTCTGATTATCCCCTTTCCGGTAATTACCACCACTCCGTTCGGATAGCCGCCAACAATCTCCACCATGTTCCCCTGCTGCCGGATGCTGTAGGTCAGACTGTCGGAACCCCTCCAGATGCCGCTGACATCGGCAACGACCGGCTCCGGCGTTGCGGGTTCTGAATAAACCGGCTGGGACTGTGGAAAAGGTACCGGTTGTCGGGTGTACTTTTCGGGGATAGTTGTATGAGATGACAGCAAGCCGATGTCCACAATCAGGGCCAAGCTGGATAACCCCATGCCGATTATCGCAAATATCTTCCCTTTGGCATTGTGAAGCCTGGTATCGATAAACGCGATTCCTCCCAAGACGAGGGCAACCAGGGCGATGACCAGGCTGCCGATCTTCATATCAAAGGTGAAATCGGTGCGCTGGAAAAACGATAGTAAGATAAGGACAGAGATGATGATGCTTGCCAGCGCTTTTCCGCTTACCTTTTTGGGCGGCACGACAGAGGCGCCGCTCTCCGGTTTGCGCTTGATTCCCGCTTTCTCGATAAACTTGAACAACTGTTCCGTGTCGTAATCCCAGCGGTTGTCGGTAAGCTCGTGGGCCTGACGCCGTGTAAGCGGTTTCAGGTCGTCTGGAAGCTCCGAAGATTCCGGCATTACGGCGCCCCCGACCATAACCGGAATCACCCTGACGTTCCGGTTCAGCGCGGTGGTGATTTCGAGACGGATATAATCCTCGGGGTTGTCGAGCCTGCGCCGCCCGTTCGCATCGGTCGAAGTCAGCCAGGCAGGGCCGATGACTGCGAGGAGGATAGCGCATGAGCCGACCGCGCTCTCGATAGCCTCCACAAAGTCTGCGCCGGCCTCGATTTTCTCGATATCCATAAAAATCTGGTCCGGGACAAAACATTGCTCCAGATGCTCGGCAAGATGTCCGGTCCACCCCGCGCTATCGTGACGGCGGTAACTGATGAAGATGCCACCCATGTGCGATCACCTCTCTTGGATTTCTTTATCATTCTTACACAAATGCCGCGAAATGCTCCGGACGTACCTTCTTCTCAACCACGGCTTTACCAACTCGCTGCAACTCCGCGATATGCTCCGTAGAGTCGAGCTTCTGCACATCTTCCGGCTTTATGTTGGAAAGCCCCAGCGCGTCAAGCCCCGTCCTGGTCAGCTCGGCGTTATAGCGCAAATAGGTGAAGAGCTTGGGCTGTACCGGCCCTTTTTTGCCGATCATGTTTCCTACCTCCCGGTCCAGTTCATCGCCGGCCAGACAGTTGCCGAAGGTGCGGCAGAGGAAATCCTGCTCGTTGAGGGCTGCGTACATCAGAGCCGAGGGGAGGGAGCTGGCATTGTAGATCAGGTTCATTTCGTCGGGCGCCAGATCGGTGTTGGCCTCGGGGCTGGTCCCGGTGCCGATTGAAACCACCAGCAGTTTATCCTCACCAGCGGACCAGTTCAGGTTGTAGGGCTCGGTGGTTGCCATGAGGAAAGCCTGGAAGGAGGGGTTGTTGTAAGTGGTGATGCCGCCGTCCACAAAGATGAATTTGTGTGTCTTTATGTCGATAACCTCCGGCGGGAAGTAGACCGGCGCGGCCGTGCTGGCCCGTACCAGTTGCCAAAGCGGGAGTTTCAGGTTGCAGTCTTTTCTGTCCGGCTGGTTGTACTTGGCGCCGGGGTTGTTGGAGAGTGGCCAGGGAGAGTCGGTGGTGACGTTGCGCATGACCATCATCAACAGGGTCTTGAGCTTGTCGCTGCCAAGGGTTGTCTCGGAGCCAAAGACTTCCTTTAGTTTCCCGGCCAGCTTCTCGTCCTCGTATTGATAGCGGAAGCGGTTGAGAATAGAAGCTTTGTCGAACATATCCTTGCCGCTTGCCACATAGAAGTCGCGGATCTGGGCGCTGGACATGCCGAGGGAGAGGCAGGCGGCAATTATGGCGCCGGTGCTCGTCCCCGCGAAGAAGTCGAACCAGTCGGCCAGGACCAGTTTATCGTTTTTCTGCTTGTCCCGCAGGATCTTTTCGATTCCCGCCAGTACTTCAACGGTCATGATGCCGCGAATACCGCCGCCGTCAAGGGTGAGGATCTTCTTGGGGCCTGGTGTGGTGATGCGTTCGGTCAGTGTCATGGTGTTCCTCCTGGTGCAAATAGTATGTTCGTATCGAGTACGTGGACCTGGCCGGTCCGTTTGTTGACCTCGTCGTGCATCTGTTCGGTACCGCCCGGCCCGTCGCCCCCCTGGCGATTCCAGAGGCAGATGAACTGGACCTTCTGCTCTCCCCAGGCAAGGGCGCTGTTGAGCAGCCAGAGGTTGGTGCGTACATATGGGCTCACATCGGCGGGGGTTGACCCCGGTTCGTCGGGCATGATGGAGAGGGTGGTTAGAGGGTTCTCCTTGATGGCGTGGAAGCGGTCGCGCCACCCCTCACCGGCAAAGGTGACCGATTTCTTCAGGAAGACAGGTATGGCAAAAGGAAGCCGCACCTCCAGGCGCACCCCTCGCTTCAGGCAGGCCTCGGCAAACAGGATGTCTCCGCCGCATGCCCCGCTACAGAGAGCCAGATCTTTTGGCCCGGCATCAAGGGTGTCGAGAATGTCGCTGATGGCCCGGGCCGCGACAGCTTCCTGTGCTGCCGGGAAGCGTGGCGCAGGGCGATCCGGGGCGTCAATCATATGGCCGCTGAAAAGGAATACCTGGCGGGGCTTGAACTGCTCGCGATGGACGCGGTTGAAGTCGCTGCTCCGGTCAGAAGCATCCGGCTTGGAGCAAAAGGGCATGGCGATAACAGCTGGAGGTTTCATGGTAGTTCCTTGTCCTTGTTGCGGTTGGACTTGTATGTAGAGGGGACTGTACCGATTACAAATTCTAATCTCTACAGATCCACGTACTCCATTATTTCCTGGCCTATCAGAATGCACTCGCCCGGCAGTTGTGCGTAGATGAAGCGCATACGGTATTGACCTTTATAGATGTATCCCCACACCTCCAACACGTCGAGCAACTGTTTATTGTTTGATGGGTTATGTATCGGCGCCAGCTTTTTAACAAACTTGTCAATTTCGATGCGGTGATCTGATCCAAAGTGAAATGCCAGCAGTTTTCTGGCTTGTTCCGTTGCTGCGCTGGAACAGTGATGAGCCGACCCGGCATATGCCATACTACCCCGGAACAAAAGAATTGCACATGCTGCACCCGTAATGGCTGATCCACGCATTATCGTTTTCACGATCAGCATGAGCGCTGCAATACGGCTCAACCTCACTCCCCTTCTGATTGGCGCGACATCCGGAGTTATTGCCATACTGATTTGGTGCGCTTTGCCCACTCGATCCGCTCAGCAAGGCCGATTAGTCCGCCGTTTATGGCGCGCGTAATTTTTTGTATATTGTCCTGGTCGGCCAGTGCATTGCATCCTTTTGAAAACCATTCAGCCGCGGCAATGGCCAAGCACCACTCTGCGCTGATTACCTCATCCGGCGAGGAGACAAAATCAGGCGCTGTGGGGTTTTCCTTGCGCAGGATAGTGGTCGCCTCCTGGTAGCTGTCCTTGCCGGTGAGTTGCATCAGGCCCCGGCCTCGATAGGTGTAGCCGTCATTGGGACCGGAATTGCCCATGCGGCCGCCATAAACTTCATTGGCGAGCTTTTCCTGATTATGGGCATATTTTGCCGGATCAAGAGGACCCTTGGGCTTAAAGCGAGATGGCCAGACCTTGGGCAAGCGCTCGGCGCTATAGTTAAGGCTCTCGTATTGGATGGCCAGCCCGCCGGATTCGTGGAGTATCTGGGCCATGAAATGGGCTACCCGTAGCGGTGTTTCTGAAATTTTGTACTGGTCTAAAAAGGTTTGACCATTCTGGAAAGCTTCACGATAGCTTGATCGTGCATTGGGCGCTAGAAGCATGATTTGGGGAAGGGTAACTTCGACGGTCATGATTTTTCTCCTTGTGCATTTAAATTCTGGTAGTGAAAGAATGTATAATTTAGCACATTTTAATGTATTGTCAAACTGCCAGATTAAAAAACTTTGGATCAGGCTGGAATAATTCCGGCGACATTCTGCACGGTTCGGGGCTGTTGATTAATAGCTGACAATCAAACCGGTTTGACACCATTTCGGCCTGTGTGCTAGGGTGTGAGCATTATGGATATATTCGCTGAAAAAACAATCCTCACGGTCAGTCGCCTGACAGCCCTGCTGCGCGGGGTGCTGGAGGAAAACTTTGAGCAGGTCTGGGTAGAGGGAGAGCTTTCCAACCTCTCGCTTCCCTCCTCGGGACATATCTATTTTACCATCAAGGATTCTGGCGCTCAGTTGCGCTGTGTGATGTTCAAGGGCGCTGCCAGGAACCTGAAATTCCGCCTGGCTGACGGGATGGCTCTGATCGTCCGCGGGCGCATCTCGGTCTATGACCAGCGTGGCGAATATCAGCTGATCTGTGAATATCTGGAACCTGCCGGTGTCGGCGCATTACAGACGGCCTTTGTCCAGCTCAAGGAACGGCTTGCCAAAGAGGGGCTCTTTGACAAGAAACATAAGAAAGAGATGCCTGCTTTTCCCCGCCGCGTCGGGGTGATTACCTCATCTACCGGCGCAGCCATCCACGACATCCTCAATGTCCTCAAGCGACGTTTTGCCTCTCTTGAGATTCTGCTCTATCCGGTGCGTGTGCAAGGTGAAGGCGCCGCGATCGAGATAGCCGGAGCCGTTGATGATATGAACCGCCTGAATCTGGCGGATCTGTTGATTGTTGGCCGGGGCGGTGGTTCCCTTGAAGATCTCCGGGCGTTTAATGAAGAAGTCCTTGCCCGGTCGATATATCGGTCTCATATCCCGGTCATCTCTGCTGTCGGGCATGAGACCGACTGGACAATCAGCGATTTCGTGGCCGACCTGCGCGCGCCGACACCTTCTGCTGCGGCGGAACTGGTTATTGCCAGTTCGGAGGAGTTGCGCGGTCGGATGGATGCGCTTACCCATCGCCTGCGTCTGGCGATCGAGACACGCCTCTCCGGGCTGGAAGCCCTGGTTGAGGCGCTACGTCGCTCATTGCATGATCCCGGCGCCATGATGGGTCATCTCTCCCAGCGGGTGGATGATCTGTCGGAACGGCTCGACCTGGCTCTTCACAATAATGTGGCACACCGCCGGGAACGCTTCGTCCGGCTTGAGAGCGTTTTGTTGCACTATTCTCCAGCCCTCCAGGTGGATCAGCTGCGGCAGCGGCTTGCGCTGTTGTCGGCGCAGGCCGAGCGTCGGATGGTTCACCGACTGGAAGGGCTCAAGCAGACTTTTGGCGGGAATGCGGCTCGTCTGGATGTGCTTTCTCCGTTAAACACACTTTCTCGCGGTTATTCAATCGCAACCAGGATTGTCGATAAAACAGTGGTGACCGACGCTTCCAGGTTGCTGGCAGGGGAACGGCTGCGGCTCCGTTTCAACCGCGGCGAGGCGATCAGCGTGGTGGAAAGTGTCACATCACCATTCAACGATGATTTGATTTCATAATTATATCGATAATATGGTATAAACCGAATTTTTACGCCATGTGGAATGGCCAGACGGTTTTGCCCTGAAATTTCTGTATAATGCTTTACCTTCAACGAGGAAATACCATGGCGACTGAAAAATTCGAGACATCCCTGAAAAAGCTGGAAGAGGTTGTGCGGCGTCTGGAGGGGGGGGCGCTACCCTTGGAAGAGTCCCTCAAGGCATTTGAGGAAGGGGTAAAACATGCCTCTTTCTGTGCAAAAAAGCTTGATGAGGCCGAACGTCGGGTTGAAGTGCTATTGAAACGCAAGGATGGAAGTTTCACGCGTGAAACGTTTGAACCGGAAGAAGGTTGAAGTCCCCCTTTGCAACGGGGGGGATTTAAAGAGATAAAGGACACATTCATGGACTTGAAAGAATACCTGAAGGAACAGTGTGCCCGTGTCGATGCGGCGCTGGATAGATATCTGCCAAAGGAAACAGAGCTTCCCCACATCCTGCACAAGGCAATGCGCTACTCGGTCTTTGCCGGCGGCAAACGGGTGCGCCCCATCCTGATACTGGCGGCATGTCAGGCGGTAGAGGGCGATACGGAACGCGCCATCCCGGCGGCATGCGCCATGGAGATGATCCACACATATTCCCTGATTCACGATGACCTGCCGGCCATGGATGATGATGACTTCCGGCGTGGCAATCCTACCAATCACAAGGTATTTGGCGAGGCCATCGCTATCCTGGCGGGTGACGCCCTGTTGACCGGGGCCTTTAAATTAATCAGTGATCCTTGTTTTGCCGAAGGCTGCGACCCGGCAGCACAATTGGCGGTCATCCACGAAATCTCCACCTGTGCAGGTTCCCACGGTATGGTCGGGGGGCAGGTGGTGGATATGGAGAGCGAGGGTAACCAGGAGATTGATCTGCCGACTGTGCAGTACATTCATACCCACAAAACCGGCGCTCTGATCAAGGCATCTGTCAAAGCCGGGGCCATCCTGGGGGGTGCGGACGGGAAAAAGCTGGCCGCTATAACCCGCTATGGCGAAGCAGCCGGCCTGGCCTTTCAGATTGCCGACGACATACTGGATATTGAAGGAACGACCGAGGAGATCGGCAAGGATGCAGGCTCTGATGAGGCGCGCGGCAAGGCCACTTATCCGGCGGTGATGGGGCTGGCTGCTGCAAAGGAAGAGGCCTGGGCCATGATGGACGAGGCCTTGGGCGCGCTGGATATTTTTGGTGTCGAGGCAGACCCTTTGAGAGAAATAGCCAGGTATATTGTTAAACGGAAGAACTGATATGTCTATTCTGGATCAAATAAATTCCCCTGCGGACCTGAAGAGGCTCAAAGCTGACCAACTCCCGGCTGTCGCCGCGGAATTGCGTAAGGTTATCATCGAAACCTGTGCGAAGAATGGCGGGCATCTTGCCCCATCGCTTGGTGTGGTGGAGTTGACGATTGCCATGCATCGTGTGTTCAATACGCCTGTTGACAAGATTATCTGGGATGTGGGGCATCAGGCATATGCCCACAAGATCCTGACCGGTCGTCGTGACCGCTTCAAAACCCTGCGTACCCTGGATGGGATCAGCGGATTTCCCAAACGTGCTGAATCGCCACACGATGCCTTTGATGTGGGACATTCCTCCACCTCCATCTCGGCAGCCGTTGGTTTTGCAGTGGCGCGTGACCTGGATGGCCGCAAGAACAAGGTGTTGGCGGTTATCGGTGACGGCTCCATGACTGCCGGAATTGCCTTTGAAGGAATGAATAACGCCGGGTCTCTGGACAAGGATCTGATTGTTATCCTCAATGACAATGAGATGTCCATCGCCGAAAACGTCGGAGCGCTTTCCAGTTTTCTCAGCCGTACTGCAACCAGCGAATTTGTACATCGATTCAAGAAGAACGTACAATCGTTCCTTGGCCGTCTTGACGCAGTCGGCAAGGATGTCCTCCATGTGGCAAAAAAGTTGGAGGACTCTTTCAAGGGACTCTTTACACCGGCTATGATGTTCGAGGCCTTTGGTTTCGAGTATATCGGCCCTATTGACGGACACGATCTGCCGATGTTGATTGAGACCCTGAAGAACGTCAAAAAGTTTGATGACGCTGTATTGATCCATGTTCTGACCAAAAAGGGCAAGGGGTATAAACCTGCCGAGGACAACCCTTCTCTGTTTCACGGGGTGGGACCATTCGATATTCAAACCGGTAAGGTGCTGAAGGGAAAGGGGGGAGCAGCATCTTATACGGCCATCTTCGGCTCGACACTGTGCAAGCTGGCCGCCGAAGACGAGCGTATTGTTGCAATTACCGCGGCCATGCCCGAAGGAACCGGCCTGAGCAATTTTGCCAAGGAATATCCCGAGCGTTTTTTTGATGTGGGGATCGCTGAACAGCACGCTGTTTCCTTTGCAGCCGGCTTGGCTGCCGATGGTTTGCGTCCGGTGTTTGCGGTTTATTCATCGTTTCTGCAACGCGCCTATGATCTGGTTTTTCACGATGTATGCCTGCAAAACCTTCCGGTGACCTTTGCCCTGGACCGGGCAGGGGTGGTTGGTAATGACGGTCCTACCCATCATGGCGCATTCGATCTTTCCTATCTGCGGCACCTGCCCAACATGACCCTGATGGCGCCCAAGGACGAGAACGAGCTGCAACACATGCTGGCAACCGCGATTGAACTGGGGCAGCCAGTGGCCATACGTTACCCGCGCGGCAACGGGTATGGTGTGCCTCTGGACCAGACCTTCAAGATTCTCCGGATAGGAGAAGCTGAAATGATTTGCGAAGGGGGCGACTGCGCCCTGCTTGCCATTGGTACCATGGTGTATCCAGCTCTGGAGGCGGCCAGGTTGCTCAAGGAACTGGATGGCATCTGCCTGACGGTCATTAATGCCCGCTTTGTCAAGCCGCTCGATGAAACACTGATTTTGGAACAGGCCAGGAAGTATGGACGATTGCTCACGCTGGAGGAGAATGCCCTACAGGGCGGATTTGGCGCTGCTGTCCTGGAACTGCTGGAAGAACATGGGCTTTCCGGCGTGCGGGTGCTGCGATTGGGCTATCCTGATAGTCCGATTCCTCAAGGGGAACAGCACGAATTGCGTGCCTTGCTTGGTCTTGACACTGCCGGTATTGTCTCGTCGGTTCGAACGTTCCTTGCCAGCTCATGACCTACGCGGACTTGAAGGCATCTCTCGCAATCTTCGGCTTCGATGAGCGCGACCAGCTTACCATGGCACAGATCAAGCGTCGTCACCGCGAACTTGTAAAGGCAAGCCATCCCGATGTAGCAAACGATGCTATCGCCCGGAATATGCAACGGATCAATGCTGCCTCATCAATTCTTTTTGCCTACCTGCACTCCTATCGTTTTACCTTTTCCGAAGAAGAATTTTACCGGCAGAACCCCGATGAACGCCTGCGCATGCAGTTTGCCAACGTTCCGGGCTGGGGCAGCTAGCATGCCACGAATGTTCATAACAATATTTGCCGTATCGTTTTTCTGCCTGTTTACCTCCTCTGTGTCGGCAGAGCCGATCGACACTGATCCGGTCATCAATAGCAGTTATGGTCGCGAGTTGATGCTGCGCGGTGAATATGAAAAGGGGCTGGCGCAGTTGCGACGCGCCTATCAGCTGTTTCCCCTCAACGATATCCTCAAGCGAAATCTGGCAGAAGGTTACGCAGCCCACGGTCACCACTTCCTCAAACAAAACCGCTATGAACAAGCTGACGAAAACGTTGTCAAGGCGATGGAACTCTATCCCGAAGAGCCGACCTATGCCTTGCTGCGTGGTGTCTGTAACTATCACCTTAAAAAGTACGATATTGCCCGTTATGAGTTGGAACGCGCCCGGCAGAAAATGACGGATTCTGTCGAGGTTTTATATTTCCTGGGGCTGGTATTTTACGAAACCGGGAATCGTCAGCAGGCCATTGAAATGTGGGAACAGTGCCTGAAACTTTCTCCAGGCCGCAAGGAGATTGCTGAGGTATTGAGCAAGGCGCGTAAGGAAATAGCCGTCGAGGGGCACATGGATCAGGGGCATAGCTCGCGCTTTGATCTGACCTATGACCTGGGTGTTGACACCTCATTTGCCTTGTCTATCCTTGATGTCCTTGAGAGCGCCGCCAATCAGGTGGGCGCGGAATTGGGACATTTCCCTGAGCCACGGGTACCGGTTGCTATCTATAGGCGAGACGATTTCAAGATGTTGACCGATTCTCCCGACTGGTCGGGTGGAGTCTATGATGGCAAGATCAGACTTCCCTTTGGCGCCATGAAAGAAATTACCCCGGTGATGCGAGCTGTACTGTATCATGAGTACACTCATGTGGTGGTTTTTGACCTGACCCGTGGCAACTGCCCGCTCTGGCTGAATGAAGGAATAGCCGAAATGTTTGGCCGGAGGCAGTACAATAGACCCCTGGCAGAACTTGGTCGCGCTGCACGTAAGGAAAACCTTGTTGATTTCCGGAAATTGGAGGCGGGCTTTAGCAATCTGCCTGCGTTGGAAGCGTCTTTGGCTTATCAGCAAAGTTATGCCATGGTAAATTATCTCGTAACGACATATGGGTGGCACCGGGTGAATCAAATACTTGCCGGGCTGGGTAATGGTATGAATGTGGAAGAAGCCATTGCATCAGCGCTGAAGGATTACAGTCTGACATATGCAGGGTTGATGCAGGAATGGAATAGATATATGGAGCGAGGTGTTGCCGGTAGAACTGATTCAGTAATCATCGAGCCCTAAAGGCAGCTTTCACTTGACAAACCCCGGAATATCGCTTTAATTATGAAAAACATCCGTTAAATGGAGGAATTATGCCATCTGACATAAGGCACTCGGCAAAGAATAAACATTCCATCTTACATTTCATCTTTGGGCCGTATTTTGCCGCGCCTCAATCGCAAAATCCTCAACGTAGCATTGCTACGCCTGCGGTTTTGCTCAATCGGCACGGC
>JBAYZR010000018.1:0-19385 GCA_041672425.1 Pedobacter sp.
GCTCAGCATTGCGCTGTTGTTTATACCAGCGGCGGAGTTATCGGCGGCAACAGTGGAATACGACCTCACCATCGCCCGTCAGGAGATAAACTTCACCGGCCAGCCGGTTCAGGCGCTCACCATCAATGGCCAGTTGCCGGGGCCTACCCTGCGTTTTACCGAAGGCGACCATGCCGTGATTCGCGTCCACAACCAGATGGACGAGGAGACGTCGATTCACTGGCATGGCATCCTGCTGCCCAATGCCATGGACGGCGTGCCCTTCGTTACGTTTCCGCCCATAGCAGCGGGCCAGACCTTCACCTACGAGTTCGATCTGCGACAATCCGGCACCTACTGGTATCACAGCCATACCATGCTTCAGGAACAGAGTGGCCTGTTCGGGGCGCTGGTCATCGCGCCAAAGGACGAGGGCACGTTTGACCGGCTCCGCGATCATGTTGTGGTGTTGTCCGACTGGACCGATGAGGACGCGAGCTCGGTGCTCCACACGCTCAGACGCGGCAGTGAATGGTATTCACTTCGGAAAGGTAGCGCTCAAAGCGTGTTGGGCGCTACGCGGCTGGGCATGCTGGACGCATATTTTTCACGGGAACTCCAGCGCATGCCGCCCATGGACCTTTCCGATGTTTACTATGATCGCTTCCTGCTCAACAGCGCTTCGCAGCAGTTCATAGCCGCCAAGCCGGGTGAGAAGATCCGGCTCCGGGTAATCGCTGGTTCGGCGAGCACATTTTTCTATTTGCAATTTGCCGGTGGCCCATTGCAAGTCATCGCGGCTGACGGACTGCCGGTGCAACCTTTCGACGAACCGCGGCTGTTGATCGGCGTGGCCGAGACATATGACGTAATCATCACGATGCCGACAGAAGGCAGTTACGAGTTTCGCGCCACGGCCCATGACGGCTCAGGGCAGGCCTCGTTGTGGATTGGCGCAGGAGCCCGGCATGCCGCGCCCGATATCCCATACGCCAATCTCTACTCAACCATGGGCGGTCTCTCGTTCAAACGCGTGTTGGCGTTAACCCCGGCCGGCTCGATGGGCATGCCGGGCAACGAAGTGCGCACAGGTATGTTCGACCAACCGGGTATGAACGGCATGGATGGAATTAATAATATGGATCACGGCGCCATGACTCAGGACGCCGGAAAAATGAGCCATGCCGACATGGCCTCCACACCCGTGATGGAACATGCGGGCCACGACATGGATGGAATGGCGCAGGAAACCAAACCGATGGACGCGGCCACCTATGGCCACGACAATCCGGGGATGGTTACTCACAAGCAGCCCGATCACCCCAGGAGCACCTGGCTCGGGCTGCTCGCCGAAGATGTGAGTTCGAAAGCCCCGCTGGCCGCCGACGGCATGAGCCCCGAACGTCCCGGGCCTCCGTACGGCAAGCTGCGCGCCTTGCAGCCCACCACATTTGATCCACACAAACCAGTCCGCGAAATCCGACTCACACTCGACGGTGACATGGAGCGTTACGTCTGGTTTTTGAATGGCAAACCGCTGTCCGAAACCGATAATATTGAAATCAAGCGCGATGAAGTTGTGCGATTCATCATGATCAACCGCACCATGATGCACCATCCAATGCATCTGCACGGCCACTTCTTCCGCGTCATCAACGGTCAGGATGACTACGCTCCGCTCAAACACACCGTCGATGCAGCCCCCATGTCCACCACGGTAATCGAATTTGACGCCAACGAGGTCGGCGATTGGTTCTTTCACTGTCATCTGCTCTATCACATGGAGAGCGGCATGGCACGGGTGGTGCACTATCAAGGCTTCACGCCCGATCCGCTCACTAACGCCGTCCGCCGACATCTCTACCATGATCCGTTCCAGTTTTATGGTCAGGTTGATGTGTTGTCGCAAATGGCGCATGGGACGCTGGTATACGCCAACACCCGGCACATCTTCTCCACCGAGTGGCAGGCCGGATGGCAGCGCGTAGACAACGTGGAGTGGGAGGTCACTCCCACCTGCAATTACTATCTGAACAGCTTTGCCAGCGTCTTTGCCGGGATCGATCTCGCAGGCGCGGACGATCACTTCGATAAGCACGAAGGCATTTTTGGCCTGCGCTACCTTCTACCCCTCAATATCACGTCCCGCGTGTGGGTGGACACAGCCGGTGAATTTCAATTCGCCGTCGGCAAACACCTGGAGCTCACGCCACGACTCGCGGTTTTTTCGGAAGCAGAATATGACACCAAGGAACAGTGGGAAATCCGGGCGGGCACAGGCTATCAGATGACCAAGCATTTTTCCCTGATCGGCCAATGGCATTCCCGGTTCGGTTGGGGCGGCGGTCTGCGCTGGCAGTTCTGACACCGCTGAACCAGTCAAATGAAACTGAATTGATTTATAAGCCGCTTTGGAGGATATATCGCATGAACACCGGTCCCATCTCTACATCCTACCGCCGCTACGCCCTGGGGCTGCTTTTGACGGTGAACATGCTTAACTACATCGACCGGCAGGTGCTCTTCGCAGTATTTCCCTTGATCAAGATCGACCTGCGTCTCTCCGATACGGCGCTGGGGTTTCTAGGGAGTGCCTTCATGCTCAGCTACATGCTCTTTGCCCCGCTATTCGGTTGGCTCGGCGACCACTGGAGCAGAACCAAACTGGCTTCCGGAGGTCTGGTTGTATGGAGTCTGGCTACGGTACTGGCAGGCTTTGCCCCTGGGTACAGGACTCTGCTGGCCGCCCGCGCCACAGTCGGGGTCGGTGAGGCGAGCTTTGGCACGGTATCGCCCGGGCTCATCTCCGACTTCTTCCCGAAGGAGCGTCGCGGCCAGATTCTGGCCTGGTTCTATGTCGCCATTCCCGTTGGCAGTGCGCTGGGTTATCTACTGGGAGGAGTGTTGGGACAGAACTATGGCTGGCATGCCGCTTTCATGCTGGTCGGTATTCCGGGCCTGCTGTTGGCCATTCCCATCTCACTGATGCGTACCCCTCCTCGTGGCGGCGAGGACGCCTCTCCGCAGTCCGAGAAAGGAAATATTTCCGCAGGATACGCAGCCTTGTTCAGAAACCGGTCGTTTGTTTTTAATACACTCGCTATGGCAGCGATGACCTTCTCCATCGGGGGGCTTTCCCAGTGGATTCCCTCTTTCCTGTACCGCATCCATTCCCTTGATGTGGCAAAGGGGAATACGCTATTCGGCGCGACCACTGTGCTGGCGGGGATACTGGGCACCCTGGCTGGTGGCTGGCTCGGCGATCGCTGGCAAAAAAGTAACGGCAAGGGATATTTGCTGGTATCCGGCTGGGGGTTTCTGATCGGCGCCCCCTTTGCCGCTTGGGCCATCCTTGCCCACGGTTTGACCGGCTGCATGACCGCAATTTTCATCGCCGAGTTTTTTCTCTTTCTCAATACCGGGCCACTCAATACCGTCATCATCAACGTAACCAATCCAGCTGTCCGTGCCATGGCCTTTGCGGTCAATATATTCTTCATCCATGCCTTGGGAGATGCAGTTTCCCCCTCCATCCTAGGCTGGCTGTCCGACCAGTGGGGTTTGCGCAACGCCCTTCTGATCACCCCTTTTGCCATGGCGCTGGCCGGCCTGCTTTGTTTTGTCTGCGGCAGATTCGTGGTGCAGGATATGGCTCAGGCTGAAGGTTGAAGTATAAAATATTTATAATGCCTCGATGCGTAATCGCCAAAGGAGACATCCATATGAAATATTTCAAACTGCTGCTCATCGCCTGCCTCGTCCTGCTGCCATTGCAAAGTCTTGCGGCAGATGACGGTTACGGCTACCCGATCCCTGGATCGTATGAAGCCACCATCCTCGGAACCCCTGCCAAACTAATGCCCGAGCTTCCCAAAAAAATACGCACCCGGCAACTCGTGCTCGATGTCATCCCGGACCGGCAGAAACCGCCTATTTTCTTTTACGACGAAGGACTGCGCTGCACCTTTGCCTACCAGGAGCAGAAGGCGCCGCTGGTCTTTCTGATCGCCGGCGCAGGGTCCAGCGACCGGTCTGACAAGCTTATGACCATGATGAAGGCTTTTTACCAGGCCGGTTTCCACGTCATCACCCTGCCGTCGCCGTCCCATTCCAATTTCATCATCTCTGCCTCCCAAAGCCGTGTCCCAGGCGACCTTACCGAGGACGCAGCGGACCTCTATCGAGCCATGGAGACCGCCTGGAAGAAGGTAGAGGGTGACATAGAGGTATCCTCCTTCAGTATGTGCGGGTACAGTCTTGGGGCTACCCAAGCCGCCTTCGTGGCAAAGCTGGACGAGGACCGCCTGATTTTCAACTTCCGCAAGGTGCTCATGATCAACCCCGCGGTAAGCCTTTACAGCTCTGCGACAAGGATCGAGGAACTGTTGAAACAGATCCCTGGAGGAGCAAAGAAGCAAGGCGTCTTTTTCAACAGGATGCTCTCCAAGTTCAGCCAGTTCTATCGCTATGGAAATTTTGTCGCCATCAACGATGATTTTCTCTACGCGATCTACACGGAGGGCCTTTTTTCCCGCGAGGAAACCGCAGGTTTGATCGGGCTCACCTACCGCATCAACCTGGCCGGCATGATCTTTTCCTCTGACGTGATGACCAACAGCGGCTACGTTGTTCCAAAGAACCGGGTGCTGAGTCCTATTGATTCCATTTTCGACTATTTTCTGGTTTCTTCCCACTTGAGCTTCATTGACTATTTCAACGAGTATTTGTACCCCTATTTCCAGAAGCAGCGGCCAGGGTTGACCAAACAGGCGTTTATCGAGTCCCTGAGCCTCAAACGCATTGAGGAATACCTGAAGTCGTCCGCCAAGTTCGGCGTGATAACCAACGAAAACGACTTTATCCTGACCAATGAGGAGCGTGATTACCTGAGACAGCTATTCGGCGAGCGGGCCAGGATCTATCCCCGCGGTGGACATCTGGGCAACCTGGAGTACAAAGAAAACCTGGCCTATATGGTCGCTTTTTTCAAATAATAAGGAGGGCGCCACTATGACTGTTACCCGATTCCAATCAAACCTGATAATCCTCGCCCTGATATTAACGCTGTCTCTATGCGGTTGCGCCGCAAGCATGGTGAATACTCAAACAGAGGCGCCTGCGAGGCACTCGATAAGCGATTTCAGGGATCAAAGCTTCGCAGAGGTTACTGATCCTTGGGAAGGATTCAACCGGAACATGTACCGGTTCAACTTCTACTTCGACAAATATCTATTCCTCCCGGTGGTGCGCGGCTACGAGTTCATCACCCCTACCTTCCTTCAGGAACGCATCTCCGGTTTCTACAACAACCTTGGAGAGGTACGAAATCTCACCAACAGCCTGTTTCAGCTCAAGGGGACAGAGTCCATAACAACGCTGGGACGTTTCGTAACAAACAGTACCTTGGGTCTTGGCGGCTTCTTCGATCCGGCCACCAGCTTCGGTCTGGAACGACACGACGAGGATTTCGGCAAGACACTTGGCTACTGGGGGGCAGACTCCGGGCCTTATCTGGTCCTGCCTATCTTCGGCCCCTCGTCCCTTCGCGACACAGGTGGTCTCGCCGTGGACACCGGCATCACTTACGGAATCTACACTGTGATCGATCCTTTTGGGAACACCGGCAACTCTTTTGCAATAAGCTCCGGGATAACGGCCATGGAAACCATAGATGCGCGGCATCAACAGAGTTTTCGTTACTATGAGAGCGGCTATCCCTTTGAGTACTACATGGTTCGCTTTTTCTACCACGAGAAACGCGAAATCGAGTCCGGAAAACCGGCAAAATAATGTTTTGCGTTATAGCCAGAAAACCGAGAGAGCTTATTCATTGCTGGCACTGCATTACAGGTAATCTTGTTGACAAGTTTGGCAAAACTATATATAAAGTGAAGACAATTTAATTCGGTTATCTTTTTGTACCTGTTAGCATAGGTCTTTTTAAAAAGCTCCTACCTTGTTTCGCCAGCCAATCAACAGGGAAAAGAACCCTTTTCCCTGTTTTTTTTATCCATACCGATATCACTTTAGGTATTGGGGTTGTAGCTCAGTCGGTTAGAGTGCCAGCCTGTCACGCTGGAAGTCGCGGGTTCGAGCCCCGTCAACCCCGCCATTACAAATAAGAAAGGGCGCCTGGCGTTACGCCAGGCGCCCTTTCTTATTTGGAGAGTAACATCAGGTAGACCTATATTTCGCATTTAGGAACAGCAAGCTGAAATGATTCCATAAGAACCATATCAGAAAAGGAAAACCCATGAAAAACAGTTCCTCGCAAATTGCCGTGATGAACTTGGAGGAAGGCGAAGAGATCTTCGCCGAGTTCGATCTCCGCACATTGGAGGGGAAAAAAGTCTCTGACACAATACACTAAATCCGTTACCCCTTTTTGCATTTTACTTCAGAAAGAAGACGCAAACATGGCAATGAACCCAAAATACGAAAAGAACAATCCGCGACTCAAGGCGGCGTTTCTGGAAGTAGTCGATAATCAATTGAACGCAAACGATCCGCCGGAAACCAGACAAACGCTTGATCGCCTGATTGCTCAAGGAATATCACGAGAAGACGCAATGATCTTTATCGCCCAAGCCGTGTGCCTTGAGGTTTTCTGTATCATAAAGAACAAAGAGACTTTTGATCTGGCGAGATATGTAAAAAACCTTCAGAGTCTTCCTAAAGAACCGAAAAAATGAGAGCAGGAGATCTGTCCATGCTGAGAATACTTCACCAGATATTTCGTACCGGAATTGTGACCGAGCCGTTGCCGGAACCACTGTAAGTGGAACTGGCCCTAGTAGATGGCCGACTCAAAGAGGCGGCGGTTCTGGGACAGTATCCGAATTAACCAATAATTTTATATACTGTCCCCATAACTCCTCCATATAAACCCTGGCATCATGGAACTTCAAGCATATCGTCAGCATCAATCCCATCAGGAAGATTCACGAGATCAATCTCAAACGCGGTTACCAGATTGTCGAAATCGGCTCTCTGGAACTCTTTGGAGGGGCCATCTATGGAAACCTAGGGGGAAGATGAGGGGTCGCGTCTGGGGAAGATGAGGGGTCGGGGGAAGATGAGGGGTCGCGTCTCAACTCCTGACAATGTAAAGAGTTGAGACGCGACCCCTACGGCATCCCCCTGACAATGTAAAGAGTTGAGACGCGACCCCTACGGCATCCCCGACCCCTACGGCATCCCCGACCCCTACGGCATCCCGACCCCTACGGCATCCCGCAGTCTCGCTGTAGGATCTTCTCGAAAAAGAAGCGCATGCCGCTGTAGCAGACGCGGAGCGTAGCAGCAGACCATTTGGTAACGTTTCTGCGGTGGAGAAAGTACTCCTCCAATTCGTTTTGGGCGATGAGGTCGGGGGGCTTGCCGTAGAACTCCACCAGCAAGCGCACCTCGCGGGTGTAGGTGTGCTGAGAGCGCTGCGACAGTCCTGCAAGTTGCAGAGCCTTCATTGATCTTTCGTACCAGTTGTTCATCATGTTCTTTCTCCTTTCAAAGTGTGATGCCTGAGAAAGAAGGAATATGTGATTGAACGGCTGGTGCGAAAGAAATTTTAGTGGAATTATTGAGGAAGGTTTTTGCTGTTGATTTTACTGCCGCGATAGCGGCTTACTTGAACAAGACAGTTAGACGCCGCCCGCACGAATAAACCGGGCTGGCGGGTCAACTGCCAAGCCGTTAGACTAAAAAAGAGAACAAAATTAATGATGACAATAGGCACACGCTGAGGTATGATTTTACCATGAAGACATTTCGATGGAATCATGAAAAAAACGAACAACTAAAGTTTGAACGGGAAGTTTCGTTCGAAGAGGTTGTGCTTGCCTTGGAAGGAGATGGTCTTCTTGACATCTTGCAGCACCCTAATGAATCAAAATACCCAAACCAACGCATCCTGATTGTGGCCTTGGATGGTTATATTTATCTTGTTCCATTTGTAGAAGAGGCTGATTACTACTTTTTGAAAACAATCATTCCCAGCCGCAAGGCAACCAGAGATTACTTGGAAGGAGGCAATAGAAATGAAAAAAAATGATGAATTTGAAAAAGACATTTTAGATGCCTATGAAAAAGGCGATCTGATCTCGACAAAACCATCAACGAAGGAAAAAGAAAAATATAAGGTAGCTGCACAAGCCACCTTCCTGAAAAACCGACGAGTGAACATTCGTCTATCCTCTCCGGATTTAATGGATATACAGGCACGAGCATTGGAGGATGGAGTTCCATATCAAACCCTTATTGCCAGCGTTCTCCATAAATATGTTAGCGGGAGACTGGTCGAAACTCCTTCGCGTCTAACAACGCGCTCAACCGGTCGCGCGAAAAAACTACGCGCCGGTTAGCGCCGACACCGTTGGTCAAAAGAATAAACACCTCAACTTCATAAATAGGAGCGATCATGCTGGAAAAACAATTTGAAGACATTCTGTGTAGATATCCCGCTCTGATAGAAAATGATTTGAAGTTTATTAATCGACAAATTAATGTCGGCGGCAAATTCGCAGATCTACTTTTTGAAGACAGATTCGGTCAAAAATTGGTCATCGAGTTAAAGAAAGGGGTCATTAAGCGAGAACATATTGCCCAACTCCTCGATTACGAAGGACATTTCCTCGCACCCGATAATCCGAATGTAAGAGTAATGCTAATCGGTAACCGTGTGCCTCCAAATTTAAGGAAATCGCTGGATCATCATGGTTTCGAGTGGATGGAAATTGCAGAAGTAACTCTCAAGCAGCACCTCCAAGAAGCCAATGACATCGAATTGCTATCATATTTTGAGGATAGTGAAGAAACTGCACAACTGAAAGAGACTAAAGCACCCATTGGAAATAGTAACCCATCATCAAATAACGAAATCAGCAGTGGTCTTACCCAACGGAGTATAAAACAGCCAATTTTAACCAGGTTCTGGAAAGAATTTAAACAGCACGCTAATAAAGTGCAGTGCCCATTAGACTTCAAATATGACAATGGAAAAGAACGGTGGACAAAACTCCGTCTAGTTAAGCCAGACCCGATTTTATTACTGGAGCCAGTTAGGACAAAGCAGATAATTTTGGCGCAAATTCGGTTTATAAAACCCGAGACAACAAAAATATACGAGCGATTTTACGCAAATAACAAGGCAGACATTGAATCAGAGATCGGTTCACGATTGATATGGAGAAACGAATCAGGAAAAGCGGTTTGTACTATCAATCTCGAAGAAAAGTTTGACCTAGAGGATGATAAAAAGTGGGAATGGGCTTTTAACTGGATCATTGAGAAGTCAAATCTTTTTATTTCTGTATTCAATCCGCGGTTGCCTGTTTAGGCCCAAATTTACTTACACTTTTAAAGAGAGAAACTGGAATTGAAGTTCCCAACTTGCACTTGGACCGTGTCCGGGCGATAAGGCTGCCCGGCAGGTCAAGTGCGGATCCGTTGAATCAGAAGGAGGAGATATATGCTAAGAATGGAACCGACCCCTAAAGGGGCGGGAGTGACTCTTTATGGCGATTTCTGGGACCTTAATGCTCTTTATGATACGATCCATGCCCTCTCGGGTGATGATGCGCCGTTTACACCCCACGTCCAGGAAACAGTTCTGGCGCTCGCATATGAGGTGCGGCATTGTTATCAGGGAGACAGAGAGGTTAGAGAATTAGAAGATCTCAAAGGGAAAACTGTCACCTACTACGGCGTGAAGCTGATTTGGCCACTTTTGCTCTGGCAGGTTTCAGTATTAAGGTGGTCTGCTGCCTTTATGGCAACGACAAAATCAATTCAAGCAAACCTGTACATGATTGAACACTGCATAGAAGAAGCATTGCTTGAACTTGATCAACAAACCGGTGAGAAATGCATAAGATGGATGCGCAGGTTGGATGGCGTATCAACCCAATTCCTCCCTGCATATATTGATCAAGTTTCACACCGTTACCTCTTTTCAGGGCCTCAAGGAAAATCGCGATTTAAGAAACTCCCCTGGCATTTAAATTCCCTCTCTGAAATATCAAACGATTACCGCGAATACGAGGAACACCTAAAATCAGTGGCAAAAGAAAATAATTGCTCTCCGCAGGAACTTCACTCCGTTATAGAGTGGCCGGAGATAAAATGGTAGGGATGGTGTAATTATGAAAATAGGATATAGCTTGATTTTGGGAGAGCATGTAGACGCATGCGGCTTGTCGCATCGGGACTGTGAGCCATATCAGATTGTATGCCCTGCTTGCAAAGAGCCGGTATTTAAGGTGGAACGGAAAGCCGACCAAGCTCAAATTGACTATCTGTCGCACTACACTTCAGAAAAAGCTTATAATTCTGAGTGCGAACTCAGGGTTAGCTCCATGAATAAGGAAGTCTTGCAGAAAAGCGACAAACTATCCAGAAATCAGAGGCTTGAATATTTTCTTGGCGTTTTAAGAGAGTTAATCGCTCGGAACCCGATGTACCCGAGCGGGACCGCGAAGAGCCAGGCCGCACTGAATAAGTCTAAAGCCGTCTGTTTTTTGAGAGACATACATTATAAACATTCGTGCAAAAATCGATACACAGCCGAGATGTTCAATGAGTTTGTCGATGAATATATTGAAGACATCACCCAAATGGGTGGGATAATCGACACATCATTTGCGATCAGTGTCCAAAAGCGTATTTCCTTTGATATCTGGCAACATCTTCTTACCCAAAAAGGCCGTGCGAATTACGAATTTCTTTTTAACCATGCCTATTTGATTGTAATGACACGCTGTCAAAGAGCCATAGATGTACATAAGGCTGTCCCGGAAATGAGACGTCTTTTTGATTTTCTCTCCAGCATTGTTCAAACGAGCAAACAAAAAGGATTTAATATTATATCTGAAATGGGAAATACGCCGGTTGGACCACCATTTGCCATTGAAGACAGCAACTATTTCAATAAGGCAGCGTCTGATATTTCGCACGAAATGATAGGTTGCCTGTTGGAGCTTCAATACTTTGATGTTCTCAAAAAGAAACTGATTAAAACCGGTCTCTGAGTACTCCTGACACGAGACAAACCTTCAACCGTCCGACCTACAAACCAACGGCGAGAACATCGAACATTCAACCAACGGCAGCACCGGTCAGCGGGAAAAAGCCCCCGCCGAGCCGGTGTGCCTTATCACGTTATACCGAGAACCGAAATAAGGCCCAAAAACATATTTCACTGCAAGGAACACTAACACCATCGTGTCAAAAATTAACAACGCCTGACAGGAAATATATTCCGCGAGTGTAAAAGAGGAGAGCCAACCATGACTACCGGTGTCACCGGTGTCAGGTCTAGACATCTGACAAAATCATTAAAATTGGCAAAATGTGAAATGTGTAGCCCTGACACTGTTTGACACTGTACCAGGAGGAGTAAATGGCCAGTCTGCAAAGTTACATTCTGCGAACATATCTAAATTACAATAAACCGGCAAATAACACCCGGCCCCCTTTGGAGGAGTTGCGCGCCATGCTGGAAGATGGCGCCAAAGGGTTGCAAATGCCCAAGGAGTTTCTGCTGCAACCGGTAAGCGCCGGAGGGGTGGAAGCGGAGTGGGTTCACCCGCGTGAAGCGCCCAAAGAGCGGGTTCTGGTTTATCTGCATGGCGGCGCTTATGTCATGGGATCATGCAATACCCACCGGCCGCTGGCGGCTTATATTGCCAGGGCCTGTGGAGTGCGCGCGCTGCTGCTGAATTACCGTCTGGCGCCGGAACATCCTTTTCCAGCGGCTGTCGACGATACGGTCGCGGCCTACCGATGGCTGTTGTACAACTGCTTCAAAGCGCGCGATATCGTCTTTGCCGGGGATTCGGCCGGTGGTGGCCTGGCCCTGGCCGCTCTTATTTCCCTGCGTGACGCCGGTGACCCGCTCCCTGCTGCCACGGTCTGCATCACTCCCTGGACCGATCTGGCCGGAACCGGTGAATCCCTGAAGAGCCGCGCCAAGAGCGACCCGCGTGTTACGCTGGATTCTCTCTCCCTGGGTAGCCACTATATCGGCGGCAACGACCCGCGCCTGCCGCTGATTTCTCCCCTCTACGCCGATCTGCGCGGGCTTCCGCCGCTGCTGATTCAGGCCGGCAACGACGACATGCTGTTGAGCGACGCAACGCGGCTGGCTGACCGGGCCAAGGCTGCGGGGGTAGATGTCACCCTGGAGATATGGGACAAGATGTGGCACGTATTCCATCTGCATGCCCCAAGGTTGCCCGAGGCAATGCAGGCGATAAATGCGATAGGGGTTTTTGTAAAGGAAAGAATCGGTCAGTCGGAATGAATCGTTTACAAATTTTATCCTTCCAAAGCCAGATAGTCGCGGATTGCCTTCTCCGCCTCTTGCAGAACATCCTCCGGGACGTTTACGACTCCTTGCGCGCCGACGCCGCAAGCCCGGATCAGGCGGGTTTCGGCAAAGCCGTTCCATTTGAAGAAATAGTCGTAACGCGGGAAGATATTAGCAAACTTTCCGGTGTCCGGGTGGCCCTGGGTCAGGATGAAGAGCAGTTTTTTGCCCGGCGCCAGCCTGCTTGGTTGCGGGTTGATGGCATAGTCCGGAACCAGGTAGGAAAAGGTGCGATCCATGAAACCCTTGAGTTGGGCGGTTATCTCTCCGTAATAAACCGGGGAGGCGTAGACAATGATATCGGCGTCCTTAACCGCTTGCAGCACCTTGGTCAAGCCATCGTTGAGGATGCAGTGATCAAGGGTTGTTTTGCAGGCGTAGCACGCCTGGCAGCCGCGAAAAGTCAGCTTGTTCAGCTCAAAGACGCATGTCTCCGCGCCAAGCCCCTCGGCTGTTTTCATGACACGGCGGGCAATGGTGGCGCTGTTTCCTTCAGGGCGGGGACTTCCCAACAGACAGACAACTTTCATTTCTTTTTCTCCTTTTCTAGTATCGTAGGTCGGGTTAGCGGCTTGTTGCGTAACCCGACAAGGGTTTTTAGAATTGTTGTTACACTCTGCTGACCAGATTTACCAGGCTCATTGCTATTCGTCGAATGGGGCTGAGGCTCACCTGACGGCTTTTCGGTCAGGTGCAGCCGATGGTGTACGCCCGTCATGGGCGTGAACTTATGGGGTGCAAGTCCCCATAACGCGGAACATTACTACAAAACGGTTAATGTTGGCGGGAAAACAACGGCAAGAGTAACGGCAATACAGGAAAAACATCTGGTATAAAATCTTTTGGCAGGTCTTTTTATGGTTGGTGCTGCGTTACTCTTAAACTCCTGTTGAACAGTTTGTGTCTTCAGCAAGGCATGCAGGGGCGGTTCAAAGCTGATTCCCTTGTTGTAAGAAGAATCTTGCTCGCCCGTTGTATGAATTCAGGCGTGGGACGGTCGCGGAAAATACCGTTGTCCGATCTATCCGCTGAGATACCTCGCAGGTAGATGTAGATGGCGCCACCGAAATGGGTCGCGTAGTCATAATCAGGCATGCGCAGACTCAGCAGCCGGTCCAAAGCCAGGGTGTAGAGGTGATACTGAAGGATGTAGGCATGCTGAGCCATGGACTGGCGGAGTGCGGATTGGTGGTAGTCATCTCGCTGATTGCCCAGGTAGTTTGATTTCCAGTCAATAATGTAATAGTGGCCTGAGTGCTCAAAGATCATGTCAATGAATCCATGCAACATGCCACGTGATTCCTGAACCTGGAGCATGGAAAGGATTTCATGGAAATTCCCGTGCAGGTCAGGGGTCAGCAGCCCAGAAAAAACCTCTCGTAATAATGATCCGCTTAACCTGCCCATGGGAAGAAAAAACTCCAGCTCGGTTCGCCAGGAGTCAGGTCTGAGTCGTGCCAGGGAAAACTCAGGCGCAGCGGGGATCAGGGGGGTGGTGATCACCTCTTTTATCATGCGGGTCACGGTCGGAAGCCATTGCTGGCCATAGCCATTGCGCTGTAGGCAGTCCAGGGTGGGGCCTTCCAGGGAACTCTCTGATGCGCGGCTGAAATCGAGATGTTCGAACAGTTCATGCAGGCAGGCGCCAGCCTCGGCGCCGCGTGGAAAATCGAAGATCGACAGGCCGTCAGTGGTTGCCATGCGATCAAAGTCCGATGATGGGGCATCTGAGAGGAGTGCGTCGTGGTCATGGGGCTGGAACGTACGTTCGCTCCCGCTGGCAATGCTGCTGAAGCTGGATACGCGCCAATCAGTGGCGATCATACTCTGCAACTCCCGACAACTATAGATGGTCGCTACGTCCCGGTCAGGGCAATAGGCTGGGGGGACGATGTTTACCGGCATGAATTCCACAGACATGGCTACGGCATTGCCATCCCGGATTGACGAGTCCGCCAGCGCACTGAGGCCGTTCATGATCTCCTGGTCATCGGTAGCGCCGAATGACTTGGCGTCCTTGAAGTTTGTACCGTGCAGGAGCCTGCGCAGTGGCGATCCAAAGGCGCCGCTAATAGCCCCCCAGGTGACGTAACAGAGAAATTCGGCCCGAGTTACTGCGACATACAAAAGGCGTACCGCTTCGGCCTCCTGTTCCGCCTTGGCCCGCTGTTTGTGTTCCTTTTCCCTCTTGTCCGAACCAAGGTCCAGCACGAGCGAGCCGTCATCAGCGTGAAATAGCACGCGACTGTTTCTGTTTGAGGGTGGGTCCCAGGCAAAAGGGAGAAACACAACCGGGTACTCCAACCCCTTGCTGGCGTGGATGGTGGAAAGGGTAACGGCATTATCATCTGTTTCCAGACGCAGCAGAGCGGTCTCGTCCTGCTGCTCGCCATTTATGCGGCGTTCCAGCCAGATGATGGAGGCCTCGATCCCGATGCCATGTTCCTGTTCCGCCCCATGCAGCAGTTCCATGCAGTGCAGGATGTTGGTCATGCGACGTTCACCGCCTGCATGGGCGAGGGCTTGCTTCCTGACGCCGCATTCACCAAGCAGGTGTGGAGTCATGGCAATCACGCCACCTGTCCGGGCTGCATCATGCAGCGTCCGGAAGCGCAGCAGCCAACGTTCCCAGACCTCATCATCGCTCCCCATGGCAAATACCTCGTTGGCCGACAACCCGATCACAGCGCTCAATAAGGCCTCACGAATCAGGGCGCTACGGGTCGGATCGGCAGCAGCCCGCAGTATGCGCAGGATGTCCAGCGCCTCACGGGTCCCGAAGATGGTGGCGCTGCCGTGCTGTACCGAAGGGATGCCCAGGCTGGTCAAGGCGGCCTGGATCTGGTCGGCCTGGTAATGGGCCTTGACCAGTACGGCAATGTCCCCGGGCTTGAGCAGCCGCCGGGTGTTGTTCTTGCCGATGATTTCGAAGCTGCCGTCCAGCAGCCTGGCGATCTCGGCAACGGTTGCCGTGACCGTTGCCGTGCGGACCGCTCCTTTGGCCGCGACCTTGGTCTGGTCTTCGCGTTGATATAGCCAGAAGCGCAGGGGCTGCTCCACCGGGCTTCCGTTTTGCATCAGTTGCTGCTGCTTGTTACGACCGGATTGTACGTCTGTGAAGGCGATAGCACGGCACATAAATGGATCGTCAGTTCTGAACAGGGTGTTGACGGCCCTTACCAGAGGCTTTGTCGAGCGTCGGTTGGTGTCCAGGGTCCAGCGTCTGTCAACCTCTGTAGCCAAAGCAGCGGCGATGTAGGCCTGGATATCCGCCCCGCGGAAACTATAGATGGCCTGCTTGGGATCGCCGATCAGGAAAAGGGGATATGCCCTTTGACTCTGTTCAGGCTCCGGTTGGTACTCTATGTCAGACCCAGGTGGGTGAGCGGAGCCGAGCCCCGCCATACGTGCGAATATCCGCCATTGCAATGGATCGGTATCCTGAAATTCGTCGATCAGCGCAGCATGGTAACGCTCGCGCAGGGCAACGGCCAAACGTTCACCGCCCGAGCCTTCCAGCGTCAGGCACAGATCCAGCAACAGGTCATCGTAACTGCGCAGGTTAAGGCCTTTCTTACGCTGGGCAAGCTCGACGCGCAACCAGCCCTGCAGGGCGGTCTGGAGATGGATCAGCTTCTGCTTGCAGGCATCATCAACCTGCATGGCAGCATCATACAACTGTTGGCAGAGCTGAAAAAACGGATGGCTCGGCTGGGTCGAACCCTTTTTAGTGCCGGAGCGGATCTTGGCCGTGCTGAACAGGGCCAGGCCATCGCAGCCATATTGTAGTGAGCCAGAGGAGAGGCAAACATCCAGTTTTGCAGCGGCTGCCTCTATCTGGGTCGGTTTGTAGCTGGTCTGGTTCAGGTTGGCCTGATTGAGCTGCCGAGTGATAGCTGAGCGTTCCGATTGCCACATGGTCGCTACCGGCGGCAGCAAGGCATCGCGCTGCTCCGTCAGTGGCGCCAGATCCGGGTTGCTTGCCTCGGGAATAATCTGCAGGTCAGGGTTCTGAAAATACCCGGCAAATGGGGCCGCCAGTTTTTCCGGGGTATATCCATCAATGACCAGGCGTTCCAGAAACGGCCCCTCCTCGGTCATGATCCGCGAGCGCCAGAAGTCGTCGCATACCTGGCTGACGATGGCTGACTGGTCGTTGGTCATCTCGCTGTCGAACAGTGAACCACTCTCAAAGGCGTTCTCCAGCAGCGCCCGCTGACAGAAACCGTGGATGGTAAAGATGGCGGCATCATCGAAGGAATAGAGTGCACGGGTAAGGAGTTTTTGGGCTGTATCCGCATCGATACAGCGTGTTGTCAGCAGCAGCTGTTCCAGTTCGTCACATGGTTCCCGACCGGATGCGTACAGTTCCAGAGTGTCGGCCAGTCGTTTCCTGATTCGGTCGCGCAGTTCGGCTGTCGCTGCCTTGGTGTAAGTCACCACGAGGATCTCCCCCGGTCGCATTCGCTGTTCCAGCACCAGCAGGATGTACAACGCGGTAATGGTCCAGGTTTTGCCGGTCCCGGCGCTGGCTTCGATCAGGGTCAAGCCGGAGGTGTCGATGTCGTTCAGATTGAGGTTCTTCATGTAGCGTATTGTGGGAGTCCTTTGTAGCGATCTGCCTGAATGTTGCGGAAATGTTTCACCCTCGCTGCAATGGCTGAGAAGCTTTCGGTTTCGCCACGGTCGGCCAGGTAGCCTCAGGGGCAAGGGTGTGTTAACCTTTCTCTACAATTCGTTCTTGGTCTCCTCCAGAGAGAAGTCGCGGAAAGCATCGGCGTCACCGAGTCCTCAATCTGGAACTGGGAACATGCCATCTAACCAGAACTGCAATATAATCCAAGAATTATCAAATTTCTAGGTTATATTCCCTTCGACTGTCCGGATGACACAGTGGGGCGGCTTGCGTGGTACAAGAGAGCAATGGGGATGAACCTGGATCTTCCGGGTGAAACTATGGGCCGCGGTCCGTAACAACTTTCGGACTGGTTGAGTGGCCAGCATAATCCGTTCAGGAAGAACCGGGAGAAAATAGAGAGATTCCTGAAAAAGCAGGAGACTTTCCTTCTGCCAGAGAAACTTTTATAAAATATTTCCCTATAACAAGGAAACTAAACCGATTGCATTAACCAATCTGACCTATCTTGTGTGACGTGGATGCCCACCTGCAAAAAGGATTCAACAAGACTGACACTCAAAAGCCGCAAGAACGTAACTTGTATTAAAGAAAGATTAATGATATCAGCAATCAACTGAATATTTCCTGGTACTTTGCTGACCTGTGTATATACCTGGCCCCAGAAAGCCCGGATTCGTGCGGCGCTATTGCGTTTGCGTGATTCCGGGCTTTCTCATTTCTGTTTCCACGAGTTGCATAACACAAAGCATCAACCATCAAATACGATATGCAGGGTTGAGTTGGAGAGATACACATGAAAGCATCGATAATGGCGGCATGCTTGTGGTTGATGAACTTTGCAGCATTCCCGGCAATTGCCGCGAGCCCTTATAGCGGCAATGCCAACCGGGCGGTACAATGGCTCGTGTCGAACCAGAACGGCGATGGCAGTTGGGGAGCCACGGACGATGTCAAGCTTCCCACCACTGTGGAAGCGGTCAGGGCACTTCAGGCCTTGAACCAGAGGGTACCTGCCTACTTCTGGGGGATTACCTGGTTGGAAAACCACAGCGCCCCAAATATCGACTATGAAGCACGGCGCATTCTTGCCCTCGCTCCACATGGGGACAATACCCAGTCTGGCCAGGCATATCTCCAGGCAGCCCAGAGGCTCGTAAGCCCCGGTAACAATGGCTGGGGCCTGAATCAGAACTATCAGGGGGCTCCCCTGGACAGCGCCATGGCCCTCCTGGCATGTTCCCAACTCGGCATAACCACGAATGTGCAGTCGGCGCTGAACTATCTCAAGGCGGCACAGCTTACCGGAACCGACAAGGGGTGGGCCGTAGCCCATGAATCGGCTGGCGACCCGGTAACGACCGCCTATGTGGTTCAGGCACTGGTCAGCTATCAATACCTTGACGCCACCCTATCCACATCCATCGCCAACGGCATCGCATCGCTCTCCGCAAATGTCGGCGCCGCTTCCCCCATTCACCTCCAGGCTCTTGCAGCAGCTACCTACCTGTGTGCCGGGTATTCTTCATACGCCACTCCACTTCTGAACTCAATAGCGTCTGTACAGTCCGGCGACGGCGGCTGCCAGGGGAGTCCTTTAGCCACCGCCTTGGCGGCCCGGAGCTTCGCGGGATCAATGGCCACCGACCTGGCAACACTTGCCACGGTCGTCTATGTGCCGGATGCAAATCTCAGGAGAGCGGTCAATGCTGCTCTCGGTAGAAACGGCATGGATACCATCAACAGGGGGGACATGGCCAACCTTACCACGCTCAA
Source organism: Pedobacter sp. (assembly GCA_041672425.1). Classification (GTDB taxonomy): domain Bacteria; phylum Desulfobacterota; class Desulfuromonadia; order Geobacterales; family Pseudopelobacteraceae; genus JACPFJ01. Next base: position 18,756 of record JBAYZR010000018.1, read on the forward strand.
TGCTGCTGGCATGGGGATTTCCAACCTGACCGGTCTGGAGTACGCAGTTAATCTGACCAGCGCCGACTTGCGCAACAACCAGATCACTTCGACCTCTCAGTTGACGGGATTGACCCAACTGACCTCAGTGCAACTTGGCGGCAATCCGATTGCTGTGGCGGCAGTTCCGGCAATGTCCATGCCGGTCCTGCTTCTTACAGCAATCCTGCTGTGCACGGCGCAATTTTTCGCCAAGCGCCGTCAGCAATCACCATCACTATAGAGTATACAAATTTTCGAACCTGAAATGGGAGCTCGTATATGAAACCACATAATGTCCTTCTGAGCCTGATACTGCTGCTGTTCCCGCTGACGGCAACTGCCGCCGGGCGACCGGAACCCGCCAGCAAAAGCCTCTCTCCTGAGAAGATTCAGCAGATCCAGGCCATCGGCCAAGCGGTGCTGAACGCCAAAGCAAGCCAAACTCCCGATCCGGAGATGACCCAATTGCGCCAACGGGTGGAGGAATTGCGCAAGTCGATTGAAAAGCTTCGCGCCGACTCGATATCCACCCCCATGGTAAGCCTGGCGGACCAGTCCGCACAGAACAACAATCCGGCCAGCTCCAAACGGGAGCAGGCGGAAACAGAA